>NZ_CAJXIP010000186.1 GCF_913054395.1 uncultured Roseovarius sp. | reverse complement strand
CAACCTGCTGAAGGCGAAGATTGCCAAGCATGGCGCGACCTGCTGGCTGGTCAACACCGGCTGGACCGGCGGCGCATATGGCACCGGATCGCGGATGCCGATCAAGGCGACCCGCGCGCTTTTGACCTCGGCCCTCGACGGATCGCTGAACGAGGTCGAATTCCGCAAGGATGAGAACTTTGGCTTTGACGTGCCCGTGGCCGTGCCCGGCGTGGCCGAGGTCCTGCTTGATCCGCGCCGCACCTGGTGCGATCAGGGGGCCTATGATGCGCAGGCGGCCAAGCTTGTCGAAATGTTCGCCGACAATTTCGCGCAATACCTGCCGTTTATCGACGACGACGTGAAAGCCGCCGCTATCGGCTAAACCGCGACGCAGCGTGGGGTGCACCCACCCTCGATCACAATCAGGCGCCCCGGCCCCACGGCGGGGGCGTCCTGCTTTTCCAGCCGCCGCTACATCACCATGATCCCCCGCCGGATCAGGTTGAGCCCGGCAATCAGCAGCACCCAAAGCGTCATCCGACGGAATGCCGCCTGATCGAAGCGGTCCTGAAGCCGAAAGCCGATCCAGATCCCCAAAAGCGCCGGCGGCATCATCCCAAGCGACAGCGGCAATGTTCCGGCCCGCAGCACGCCCGAGCCGATATGCGCCCCCACCAGCGCCAGGGCGCCAAGGCCATAGATCACCCCCTGAACCCTCATCTGTTCGGTCTTTTCGGTGCCCCGCGCGGTCAGCATCGCCACTGTCGGCGGCCCCCACATGCCGGATATGCCGCCAAACACCCCCGCAAGCGCGCCCATCGCCGCCTCGCCCCTTGGGCCGGGATCAGGCGGCAACCGCAGCCCTCGGCCGAACAGGGTGGTGAGCGCATAGATCGTGATCAGTGGCCCGATGAACAACAACATCCCGGACGGCGGCAAGATCGGCACCAGTTGCGCGGCAAGCACCATCACAACGCCGCCCGCAGCCAGGAACACCCAGAACCGGCGCACCGAGGCCAGAGCGGCCCGCGCCCCCTGCCGAAGCGCCTGCCACAGATTCGTCGCCAGCGTCGGCAGGATCAGCGCAGCCAGCGCCAGATCGGGCGCCATGACCGAGCTTAGCCCGGCGATCATCACTGTCGGCATGGCGAAGCCGACCACGCCCTTGACCATGCCCGCGCAGATCGCCACGCTAAAGGCAAACGCCCAGCCCCAAAGCGGCCCTATATCAAAAAATGCTTCCATAATCCCCTCTTAACACGCCCATTAGCGCGGCACCGCAAGAAATCAATGCGCAACTTTCAATCAAATCAGGCACTCTTTTCGTTAAATAGTTGCGCTGCACCTGCGAAATAGATAAAACGAGCCGCAACTGCGAAAGGACCCGAAAAATGGCACATGACGGACAGGATATTGCAATGACGAAACCGATCATTCTGGGCGATCTTCTGGCCCTGACAGGCGCGTCGATTGCCCCGGTCGAAACCTTTTTTGAGGCTGCAAAAGACAATATCCGCCAATTGGTTAGCGCCGATGGCCGGGTCTCGGGCGCCGCCATAGAGGCGAACCAGTCGGCGGCCCATGGGCTGGCCTGGCTCGCGACCTACACGGAATCCTTGCGGCAGATGCAGCATTGGGCCACCCGGCTGAAGGAATCGGGCACCTTCGGCGAGGTCGAACAGCTTTTGCTTCAAATCGGCTTTGGCGAATATCTTGGCCAGATTCAAGGCGGCATCCTGATGAACCAGGGCGAGATCGTCCGCCCGCATGACATGGGCCTCAGCGCCAACGATATCGCCGCGTTTCAGACCCCCGCCGTGACCACGCTGATCGCCGACGGCAACAGCCAGGCCGCGCGCACCCGCCTTGTCGAACTGATGCAGGAACGCTCTGCCGAAATTACCGTCGGGCGCACCGGTCTTGATGACGAACTAGAGATGATCCGCGAACAATTCCGCCGCTTCTCGGTCGACAAGGTCGAACCGCATGCCCACGACTGGCACCTCAAGGACGAGTTTATCCCGATGGAAATCATCGAGGAACTCGCCGAAATGGGCGTCTTCGGCCTGACCATCCCCGAGGAATTCGGCGGCTTCGGCCTGTCCAAGGCGTCCATGGTCGTGGTGTCCGAGGAGCTGAGCCGAGGCTATATCGGTGTCGGAAGCCTTGGCACCCGGTCCGAGATTGCCGCCGAACTGATTCTCTGTGGCGGCACCGACGCGCAAAAGGCGCAATGGCTGCCGAAACTGGCCAGCGCCGAAATCCTGCCGACGGCGGTGTTCACCGAACCCAATACCGGCTCTGATCTTGGCAGCCTGCGCACCCGCGCGGTCAAGGATGAAAACGGCGACTGGAAGGTGACCGGCAACAAGACCTGGATCACCCATGCCGCCCGCACCCATGTGATGACCCTGCTGGCGCGCACCAAACCAGACACCACCGATCACCGCGGGTTGTCGATGTTCCTCGCCGAGAAAACGCCGGGCACCGACGAGGCCCCCTTCCCCACGCCAGGCATGAGCGGCGGCGAGATCGAAGTGCTGGGCTATCGCGGCATGAAGGAATATGAGCTTGGCTTCGACAACTTCCATGTGAAGGGCGAAAACCTGCTTGGCGGCGAAGAGGGCAAAGGCTTTAAACAGCTGATGGAAACCTTTGAATCCGCCCGCATACAGACCGCCGCCCGCGCCATCGGCGTGGCCCAATCGGCGCTTGATGTGGCGATGAAATACGCCATCGACCGCAAGCAGTTCGGCAAAAGCCTGATCGACTTTCCGCGCGTCTCCGGCAAGCTTGCGATGATGGCGGTCGAGATCATGATCGCCCGCCAGTTGACCTATTTCAGCGCCTGGGAAAAGGACAACGACCGGCGCTGCGATCTTGAGGCAGGCATGGCCAAGCTGCTTGGCGCGCGCGTCGCCTGGGCTGCGGCGGACAACGGCCTGCAAATCCACGGCGGCAACGGCTTTGCCCTAGAATACACCATAAGCCGCATCCTCTGCGACGCCCGAATTCTCAATATCTTCGAGGGCGCCGCCGAGATTCAGGCCCAGGTGATCACCCGTCGTCTGCTGGATTAACCGCTAGTCGGGTACAAAAACCTCATTGTTCCGCAGCGCCACGGCGGTGCGGAACAACAGCGCCAGAATGATCACGCAAAGCACCGCCAACAGGCCAAGCCCGACCACCCTCTGGCCCGCCGATCCCGTGGCATCGCCATAGACAAAGCTGGCAATCGTCACTCCCGCCATCGGAAAGCTGAGCGCCCAGAATGCCAATGAAAACGGCAGCCGCAGAAGGCTTGGCAATTGCACCGCCACGATCAGGGTAAAGATATAGGCCCCGTTCAAAAGCACGCGGGCGAAGGAATCGACCTCGCCCACAAGCGCCACCCAGGCCAGAAACCCGACCGAAGGCGGCGCGATCAGAATAACGAGCGTCGGCTGCAATCGCTGCGGCAAGGGATCATGAAAGATCAGCCGGTTCATCACCAGCACCAGAAAGACGATCCAGAAAATCAGCCCGACCGAGGTGAAAAACCAGCTGATTTCGACATATCCTAAGGGGACCCCACCAATCGCCACGATCACATTCCCCACCGAAGGGATGAACCAGGCGGGCGTCAGATGCCCATGCTGGAACGACCGCGCGCCGATCCAGCGGCTGACCACCGAGACCGTGAGGACAAGCTGCAAGGGGACCGCCACAAGCCACATCGCCCGCGCCAATCCCGGCGCCGGATCGAGCATCACCACCGCCATCAGCACAAGCGCGATAGAGATCGCCGGAAAGAACGCAAGCTTCACCGGATGCCGCCACTCGGCCACCACGGCGCCCGGATGGCGTAGCCCCTTGGCAAGGTACAAAAGCGCAACAATCGCAAAAATGACCATCGTGAAGCCATGCGCCGCGCCGGATATGAAATATCCAAACCCAAGCGCCGCCTCGCCCGCGCGAAGCGCAAGCGTAAAGCCGCAAAGCCCCATCACGATGGTGAAAAGCGTAACCGGCACATGCGCAAGCCAGTCCCTCTCTTCAACATGCACCGCCTCTGACATGCCGCGCCTACTCGGGGGCGCCGATGCGCAGGGAAAGATCGCTCAGCCCGTCGATCTGACCGTGCAATTCACTGCCGGGTCTGACCGGCCCGACACCCGCCGGCGTCCCTGTATAAATAAGGTCGCCGGGCATCAGATGATAGAATTGCGACAGGTGCGCGATCACTTCGGGCACCGACCAGACCATATCGCACAGTCGCGACTCTTGTACGATCTCGCCATCGAGGGTGAGGCGGATCGCCTGATCAGCGATCTCGCCGAACTCTGCGGCCAGGGTCAGCGGGGCGATGATCGCCGAGTCTTCGAAATCCTTGCCCAGATCCCAGGGGCGGCGCTTGTCCTTGGCCTGCGCCTGAAGATCGCGACGCGTCAGGTCGATGCCGCAGGCATATCCATAAACCGCCTGCATCGCCCCGCTCTTGCCAACGCGAAAGGCGGGCGCGCCGATGGCCACGACAAATTCCATCTCGTGATGGCAATCCTGCGTGCCAAGCGGATAGGCAATGCTTGCCCCGCTCAGGCAGATCGCATGTGCCGATTTGGTGAAATAAAACGGCGCCTCGCGGTCAACCTCATTGCCCATCTCGGCGGCATGGGCAGCATAATTGCGCCCGACACAGAAAATCCGGCGGACAGGAAAGCCGCCGTCCTGCCCCAGAACGGGAACTTGCGGCGCTGCGGGCACGTCAAAAAGCGGTGAGGTCATGGTATCTCCGATGGGCGTCTGGATGTCATCAGCGCCCGTTATGCGCCCGCCCTCTTGTCTTGTCAAAGTCCGGCAAGACCCGATTACGAACCGCCACGCCATTGGCTACACCGGCCTCTTGTGTCATGTCGCTGTCACAGAGTGATGGCACATCGCCGAGAAACGACAGGCACGCGCATGGATTTCAAAAGATACGCCGTTTACGTCACCCCCGAACCCGGTCCTCTCGCCGAATTTGGTGCGGCCTGGCTTGGCTGGGACTGCACGACAGGACGCAGTGTCGATCACCTAACGGTGCCCGGCCTGCCGATACCCTTGAGCGAGATAACCGAAACCCCGCGCAAATATGGCCTGCATGCAACGATGAAACCGCCCTTTCGTCTGGCCCATGGCCAGAGCGAAGCCACGCTCGTCACCGCGTTTGAGACCTTTTGCAGCACCACCGCCCCCGTCACGCTTGCGGGCTTGGACCTTGCCTGCCTCGGCCGGTTTCTGGCGCTGGTTCCAGAGGGCGACGAAACTGCCCTTCGCTGTCTTGCCGCCGAGGCTCTGCAGGCATTCGAACCCTTCCGCGCGCCCCTCACCGAGGCCGAACTTGCGCATCGCCGCGCTGGCGGCCTCAGCCCCGAGCATGACGCCCTTCTGGTACAATGGGGCTATCCCTATGTGATGCAGGCCTTCCGGTTTCACATCACGTTGAGTGGCAAGCTTCCGCGTGCCGAGGCGCGCCGGACACAGGCCGTTCTCGCCCCCCTGCTCGAGCCACTCCTGCCGCGCCCGTTTGCGATTGCCGCGCTTTCGCTGATGGGTGAAGACGAAAGCGGCCGATTTCACCTGATCCGCCGTGACGCGCTATGCGGCTGAATAAGAGCTTCTTGCCTTCGGCGAGGATATTTGAAGCAAGAAGAAACAACGGACCTGCAATTTCATCTTTCCT
>NZ_CAJXIP010000185.1 GCF_913054395.1 uncultured Roseovarius sp. | reverse complement strand
AAGGTGCCCACCACATTGGCAGCAATATAGGCCTGGGGATGTTCGATGCTGTAGCGCACGCCAGCCTGCGCCGCGAGATGGACGATCACGTCCGGCGCGAAGTCGAAGATGGCCTGATCAAGTGCGGGCTTGTCCTCCAGCATGGCCTGGATGAAGGTAAAGCCGTTGCTGCCTGCCAGCAATTGCAGGCGGGCACGCTTAAGCGACACGTCGTAATACGGCGTCAGCCCATCATAGCCGAGCACCTGATGGCCGTCGGCGACAAGGCGCCGGCTCAGATGCGAGCCAATAAACCCGGCTGCGCCGGTGACGAATACTTTCATTCGGCAGCGTCCGCCGCCGC
Source organism: uncultured Roseovarius sp. (assembly GCF_913054395.1). Lineage (GTDB taxonomy): Bacteria > Pseudomonadota > Alphaproteobacteria > Rhodobacterales > Rhodobacteraceae > Roseovarius. The sequence goes on along the minus strand of NZ_CAJXIP010000185.1, from coordinate 5,368 downwards.
GACAGACTCAAAGCTGCCGGCATTGGGTCGCCCAATGCTGGTATAGGCGAGCCCGGCGGCTTCCACCTCGTGGCGGCGATAGACATTGCGCAGATCGACGAATACCGGGCTGGTCATGCTGGCAGCGATGCGGCCGAGGTCCAGCGAACGGAAGGCATTCCACTCCGTGACCAGGACAAGGCAGTGGGCCGCCACGGGAACGTCGTAGGCATTGGCCGCATATTCTATACCCGAGATCATGGTCTTGGCCATTTCCATGCCCTCGGGATCATAGGCGCGGACCTTGGCACCGGCATCCTGCAGCGCCTGAACGATGGCGATGGACGGCGCGTCGCGCATGTCATCGGTATTGGGCTTGAAGGTCACCCCGAGCACGGCAATCGTCTTGTTGTTGAACGAGCCGCCGCATTGATCCAGAAGCTTGTCGACCATCCGGCGCTTTACTTCCTCGTTGACCTTGATCACGGTCTCGGTGATTTGCATCGGCACGGCATGCTCCTGCCCGATCCGCGCCAGCGCCTTGGTATCCTTGGGAAAACAGCTCCCGCCATAGCCCGGCCCGGCATGCAGGAACTTGTTCCCGATGCGCCCGTCAAGCCCCATCCCGCGGCTGACCTTCTTGACATCCGCCCCGACCCTTTCGCAGAGTGCGGCAATTTCATTGATAAAGGTGATCTTGGTCGCCAGAAACGCATTAGAGGCGTATTTGATCATCTCGGCACTTTCCAGATCGGTCGTAATGATCGGAAAATCCCGCAGGTAAAGCGGCCGGTACACCTCGGCCATCACCTGGGCAGCGCGATCAGTCTCGACCCCGACGATCACCCGGTCGGGCTTCATGAAATCGTCGATTGCCGCCCCTTCACGCAGGAATTCCGGGTTCGAGGCGACGTCAAACTCCAATCCCGGATTGGCCGCAATCATCACCTCTTTGACCTTGCGGTTCGTGCCGACCGGGACCGTCGATTTCGTGACCACGACGACATATTCCTTGGCCAGGCGCGCGATCTCTTCGGCGGCGGCCATCACATAGGTCAGATCCGCATGGCCATCGCCGCGCCGCGTGGGCGTGCCCACCGCGATAAACACCGCATCAGCGCCATTGATCGCCGCACCGATATCCATGGTAAAGGACAGACGCCCGGCCTCGACGTTACGGTTCATGACCACATCAAGGCCCGGCTCGTAAATCGGGACTTTTCCCTGCTCAAGCATTGCGATCTTGGCCGCGTCCTTGTCGACACAGATCACCTCATGCCCGAAATCCGAAAAGCAAACCCCCGAGACAAGCCCGACATAACCGGTGCCGATCATTGCAATACGCATGTTCTATCCAATTCCGACTGCTGCCTTGGCATTATGCCTTCGTGTTTTCGGCAGGGAAACGTCATATGCAAGGGAAAAGCAAGGCGGGCCGCACCAATGACAGGCCCGACTTATCCCTTCGCGCCCTGCCCTCTGGCATAGTCGTCCTCATAGCGGATAATGTCATCCTCTCCGAGATAGGTGCCAGTCTGGACCTCGATAAGGATCATCGGAACCTTACCGGGATTTTCAAGCCGGTGCCTTGCACCAAGCGGAATGTAAACGGACTCGTTTTCAGTCATCAATCGCTCGGTCGCGTCAATCGTGACCTTGGCTGTGCCCGCGACGACGATCCAGTGCTCGGACCGATGGTGATGGCTTTGCAGACTTAGCTTTGCGCCGGGTTTCACATAGATCCGCTTGACCTGAAACCGTTCGCCAATGACCAGCGTCTCGAAATGCCCCCAGGGTCGGTGGTCCATGGAAAAGGCTTCGGCCTGTTTGATGTCCTTCGCCTTGAGTGTCTCGACCACCAGTTTGACATCCTGCGAGCGCGACAGGTCGGCGACAAGCACCGCATCGGGCATGGCAACCGCCATGATCCCGTCAAGGCCAAGCCCAATCAATTCCAGATTGCTGCTTTCGGATCTGAGCAGGGAATTGGAACAATCAATCGCCTGCGCCGCGCCTGAAAGCACAACACCGTTCGCGTCGCCCTTGCCCTGCTGTTGCACGGCTTCCCAACTTCCAAGGTCGGACCAGCTTGCGGTGAAGGGCACGACCGAAAGGGTCTCGGCCTTTTCCATCACGGCATAGTCGATGGAAATATTGCGCACCCCGCACCAGGCTTCGGGCTCGAGCCGCAGAAAGCCAAGGTCGGGGGTGGCGTGCTCAAGTGCAGCCCGTACCGGCGCGACCAGGTCAGCGGCATATTTTTCAAAGGCGGCGATGATATCCTTGGCCGCAAACAGGAAAATGCCCGCATTCCAGAAATACGTTCCGGCCTCGACCATATGCGCGGCGGTTTTCGCATCGGGTTTCTCGACAAAGGTCTTCAGCGGTATAGCCCGGCCCGATCCGTCGGGCTTTTGTGAAAGTTCAAGATAACCATAACCGGTTTCCGCACGGTCTGGTTCGATGCCAAAGGTCACCAGCGCGCCACCGCGTACCGCCTCCAGCCCCCGAGACACGGCCGCATGAAACGCCGCCGCATCGGGGATGACGTGATCGGATGGCGCGATCAGCAGGATGGCCTCGGGGTTGGTGGCAACGGCATGCATCGCAGCGGCCAGAACGGCAGGTGCGGTATTGCGGCTTGCCGGTTCAATCAGAATGGCGCCGGGGTCGATGCCGACCTCGAAGAGTTGCTCGGTCACGATGAACCGGAAATCCGAATTTGTAAGAATGACCGGCGGCGCGAATTCGAGATCATCAAATGCCCCATGCACCCGCGCGGCAGAGGCCTGAAACAGGCTTTCTGGGCCCAGCAACTGAGCAAATTGTTTGGGAAAACTTTTGCGGGAGAGAGGCCAGAGGCGCGTCCCCGAACCACCGCAGAGGATCACAGGCGTGATTTGGGTCATGCAGGAAATCTCCACTCAACAAGCTTGGCGCGCCTGAAATATACGCGCTCGACACTGTCGTGATTAGAGCAACACGGTATCAAGGACAACCAATTCAAAGATCCAAGATGCACATGGCCAGCAGTGTGCAGGCATCGCGCCGGTCATCCGGGCGGTCGCCTTCGATCGGGAAAGCCGTCTATTTGGCGCGCAGCGCCTCTTCGGGGCGCTCGAGAAACCAGCGATAGGTATCCCTGATGCCCTCTTCCAGCCCGATCTTGGCGCTCCAGCCCATACGCGTGAGGCGGCTTACATCCGTAAGCTTGCGCGGTGTGCCGTCGGGTTTCGTGCTGTCAAAACTGATCCGCCCCCCGAAACCGGTCACGCGTGCCAATGTTTCCGCCAACTCGCGGATTGTCACGTCACGCCCGGAACCGACATTGATATGGCTCAGCATCTCTTGGGTTTCGCGCCGATAGACCTCGGGATCAAGGCCCATCACGAAAAGCGAGGCTTCGGCCATATCATCGACATGCAGGAATTCACGCATCGGGGTGCCGCTTCCCCAGACGACCACCTCGTCGGCGCCCTCTTGGGCGGCCGTATGAAACCGGCGCAGAAGGGCCGGCAGGACATGGCTGTTTTCGGGATGAAAGTTATCACCCGGCCCGTAAAGATTGGTCGGCATCACGGAGCGATAATCGGTTCCATATTGCCGGTTGTAGCTTTCACAAAGCTTGATACCGGCAATCTTGGCGATGGCATAAGGCTCGTTTGTGGGTTCCAGAACGCCGGTTAAAAGGGCCTCTTCCGGCATCGGCTGTGGCGCCATCTTGGGATAGATACAGGTGCTGCCCAATTGCAGAAGGCGGCGCACACCGGCGGCATAGGCCTGATGGATGACGTTGCATTCGATCATCAGGTTTTCATAGATGAACTGTGCCGGATAGCTGTTGTTGGCAATGATGCCCCCAACCTTGGCCGCCGCAAGAATGACCGCATCGGGGCGCGTATCCTGAAAAAAGTCACGCACGGCGGTCTGGTCGGTCAGGTCAAGCCCTGCCGAAGTGCGGGTGACAAGCTCGTGCCCGCCCTGCGCCTTCAGCTTGGCAAGAATTGCCCCACCAACCATGCCCCTGTGGCCCGCCACGTAGATTCGCATAAATTCAACCCCACTCCGATTTCGTCCTGCTTAGCGGGTTTGCGGTATTGCTGCAATTTAGAAGCCCCCCTGTCCTTCAAGCAAAAACCGGACGGTTCGGCGCCAAAAAGCTTTCATGCCTTGCGGTCCATCCATCGACCTTATTACAACGGCACAAAAGCTTGCAGCCGGTAAAAGGATAGAAACGCGTCATGAAAAAAGCATTGATCACGGGTGTCACCGGCCAGGATGGCTCTTATCTGGCTGAGCTGCTTTTGGCGAAAGGCTATGAGGTCCACGGGATCAAGCGGCGCGCGTCGCTGTTCAACACGCAACGTGTCGATCACATCTATGAGGATCCGCATACCGACCACGCCTGTTTCAAGCTGCATTACGGCGATCTGACCGACACCTCGAACCTGACGCGCATCCTGTCCGAAGTGCAGCCTGACGAGGTTTATAACCTCGGCGCGCAAAGCCATGTCGCCGTCAGCTTTGAGGCCCCCGAATATACCGCCGATGTCGATGGCATCGGCACGCTGCGCCTGCTTGAAGCGATCCGGTTCCTCAAGATGGAGGAAAAGACCCGTTTCTATCAGGCCTCCACCTCAGAGCTTTATGGCCTCGTGCAGGAAACCCCACAGCGCGAAACCACGCCGTTTTACCCGCGCTCGCCCTATGCGGTGGCCAAGCTTTACGCCTATTGGATCACCGTGAATTACCGTGAGGCTTATGGGCTGTATGCCTGCAACGGCATCCTGTTCAATCACGAAAGCCCACGCCGGGGCGAAACCTTCGTGACGCGAAAGATCACCCGCGGTCTGGCCAATATCGCACAGGGGCTCGATACCTGCCTTTACATGGGCAATATCGACAGCCTGCGCGATTGGGGGCACGCCAAGGATTACGTGCGCATGCAGTGGATGATGCTGCAACAAGACAAGCCCGAAGATTTCGTGATCGCCACCGGGGTTCAATACTCGGTGCGCGAATTTATCACCTGGTCCGCGGCCGAACTTGGCATCACCCTTGAATTTCGCGGCACCGGCATTGACGAAGTGGCCGTTGCCACCGCCATAGAGGGCGGCCAGGCACCGGGCATCAAACCCGGCGATGTGATCATGCGGATCGACCCCAAGTATTTCCGCCCCGCAGAGGTCGAAACCCTGCTGGGTGATCCGTCCAAGGCCAAACAGAAACTTGGCTGGGTTCCGGAGATCACAGTACAGGAAATGTGCGCCGAGATGGTGACCGAAGACCTGCGCGCAGCCAAGCGCGTGGCGCTTCTCAAAAGCCATGGATATACCTCTCCGCTTTCGACGGAAGATCGGGGCTAGGGTCTGATTTGGTTGGTTGTGTT
>NZ_CAJXIP010000184.1 GCF_913054395.1 uncultured Roseovarius sp. | reverse complement strand
AGGGTGCTGTTTGCGCCGGTGGTCAGGGCGAGAAACACGAAGCCAAGCAAAACCATGCCGGGCCCGTTGGCAAAGGCAAACAGAACAAAGGCGGCCACCATCGGGATTTGCATGAATGGCAGCAATCGTGCCGTGCCCAGCCGGTCAAGCGCCCAGCCCGACAGGATCATAGCGCCAATCCCGACACCTGTGTATATCGGGAACATCGCCACCAACTCTACATGCGAAATCGCTTTGATCTCGGCAAAGTGGACCTGATGGAAAAAGAACGCGGTGTTAAAGGCCGACGGCCCCAAAAGCGCCGGGACCATGAACCAGAACAGGAAATGTCCAAGCGTCTGTCGCCGGGTCCAGTGGCGTTCTTCCATGCCAAGCGACTGGCTTGTCTGTGCCCAGGATTGCGGCGTGCGTTCGCGGCGCAGCAAGAGCATCAAAAGCGGGATACCCAGGATCGCGACCACCGCCGCGAGTATCCACAGCATCCGCCAGTCATAGACCAGAAGCAGCGAGACAAAGATCAGCGGAAGGAACGCCTCGCCGATTGCAAAGCCAAGGGTTGCCACCGAAAGCGCCTTGCCCCGCGCCGCCACGAACCAGCGTGCCATCGCGACCACGGCGATATGGCTCATCATGCCCTGACCGGTAAAGCGAAGCGAAAAGATCACCACGGGCAAAAGCCACCAGACCGGGTTGAGCGCCATGAACACACAGGCCCCGGTCATCATCACCAGGATCACCGGCGCAAGCGCGCGCACCCGGAACCGATCCGTCAGCCCCCCGGCCCAGACCATGACAAGCGCCGAGGCGGTCGTGCCAAGCGTATAAATCCCACCCCATTGCCCATGGCTAAGCGCAAAACTCTCTCGAATTTCGCCTGCGAAGATGGAAATGAAATAGGTCTGCCCAAAGCCCGACAGAAACGTCAGCAACACCCCGGCCGAAAGCCAGGGTGCATTGTCACGAAGGAAGGCGAGAATCGACATATCCCTACGTCGCGCGAAACGCGGGCAAAGGGAAGTGTGATCAGAGCACGTAGCGCGAAAGGTCCGCCGACCGCATCAGCTCGCCAAGGTTCTTTTCAACAAAACCGGCATCGACGACAACCTGATCGCCAGAGCGGTCGGGCGCGCTAAAGCTCAGCTCCTCGAACACCCGTTCCATCACCGTATAAAGCCGCCGCGCGCCGATGTTCTCGACCGATTGATTGACCTCGGCGGCGATCTTGGCAAGTGCGGCGATACCGTCTTCGGTGAAGGAAACGGTGACGTCCTCGGTGCCCATCAGGGCGGTATATTGCAGGGTCAGCGCATTGTCGGTCTCGGTCAAGATCCGTACGAAATCCGCCTCGGTCAGGGGGCGAAGCTCGACCCGGATCGGCAGGCGGCCCTGAAGCTCTGGCAAAAGATCGGACGGCTTGGCGATATGAAACGCGCCGCTGGCGATGAACAGGATATGATCGGTTTTCACCGGGCCGTATTTGGTCGAGACCGTCGTGCCCTCGATCAGCGGAAGCAGGTCACGCTGAACCCCTTCGCGCGACACATCGGCGCCGCGCGCATCGGAGCGGGCACAGACCTTGTCGATCTCATCAAGAAACACGATGCCGTTCTGCGCGACCGCCTCTAGCGCGACCTTGTTCACGGTCTCATCGTCCAAAAGCTTGTCGGCCTCTTCCCCGATCAGCAATTCATAGCTTTCCGCGACGGTCACCTTCTTGCGCGTGGTGCGCCCGCCAAAGGCCTTTCCGAAGAGATCGCCAAGGTTCATCATGCCCATCTGGCCGCTTGGTTGCCCCGGAATTTCCATCATGCTCATCGGGTTGGATGTATCGGCGACCTCGATTTCGATCACGGTGTCATCAAGCAATCCGTCCTTCAGCTTTTTGCGAAACATCTCGCGGGTCGCCTCGCGGGCGTCTTCACCGGCGATTGCGGTAATCACCCGCTCAGCGGCGGCTTCGTGGGCGCGGGCCTTGACGTCGTCGCGCATGTGTTCGCGGGTCTCGGCAATGCCAATGTCCACCAGATCGCGGATGATCTGTTCGACATCACGCCCGACATAGCCGACCTCGGTAAATTTCGTTGCCTCGACCTTGATGAACGGCGCGCGGGCAAGCTTGGCCAGGCGGCGGCTGATCTCGGTCTTGCCAACCCCGGTCGGCCCGATCATCAGGATGTTCTTTGGATAAACCTCTTCGCGCAGGTCATCGCCAAGCTGTTTGCGCCGCCAGCGATTGCGCAGGGCAACGGCGGTTGCGCGCTTGGCGTCATTCTGGCCGATGATGAAGCGGTCAAGCTCGGATACGATCTCGCGTGGGGTCAGGTCGGTCATTTTGAAATACTCTCCACCGTCAGATTGCCGTTGGTGTAAACACAGATATCCGCCGCAATCGCCATGGCGGCGCGGGCGATTTCTTCGGCGTCGCGGTCGCTGTCCATCATACCGCGCGCGGCGGCGAGGGCATAGTTGCCGCCTGACCCGATAGCGGCGACGCTATGTTCGGGCTCAAGCACGTCACCGGCGCCGGTAATCACGTAAAGCTCGTTGCCGTCGGTGACGATCAACATCGCCTCAAGCTTTTGCAGGTATTTATCCGTGCGCCAGTCCTTGGCAAGTTCGACGCTTGCGCGCTGCAACTGGCCGGGTGTCGCCTCGAGCTTGGCTTCGAGCCGCTCCAAAAGGGTAAAGGCGTCGGCGGTCGAGCCGGCAAAACCGGCAACCACGTCATAGCCCCCCGGCGAGATCCGGCGCACCTTGCGGGCGCTGCCCTTGATCACGGTCTGTCCAAGGCTGACCTGTCCGTCACCGGCGATGACGACCTTGCCGCCTTTCTTGACACCTATGATCGTGGTGCCGTGCCATCCGGGGAATTCGTTGCTCATGGGGCCTCCGTTTCGTTTGGGCCTATATGGAAGGGGCAGGCCCGGCGCGCAAGGCCCGCACTAGCCCAGAAGATCGCGGGCGATCCGCTCGAATATCCGAACGCCCTGCGGGATAAGGTCGTCGGGAAAGTCATAATCGGGGTTATGGAGCGCCGCGTGATCTGTCCCCGCGCCGAGAAAGAGCATCGCTGATTTGGCGGCATGACCAAACCGTCCGAAATCTTCAGAGGCTCGCATCGGAAGCCCGCGTTCATCCTGTGTGATCCCGAGGGCATCAAGCGCATTTGCAATAATCGCGGTCGCCTCGGTGTCATTCTCGCAATGTAGAAAGACGTCTTCATAACTGTGTGAGGCCCGCAGACCACAGGACTTGGCGGTGTCTGCCAAAAGGGTCTCGGCGCTATGGCAGAGCGCCTGCATCTGGTCATCGACCAGCGTGCGCAGGGTCACGAACAGGGTCGCCTCGCCCGGTGCGATCCCAAAGGCTGGTGCGCCCATTTGGGCATGTGTGACCGTGGCCAGCGTGAAATCCTTGTCCGCTGGCGTGCCGTGGCTTAGCGCGGTCAGCGCAGGCATCAAGCCGCAAAGCGCCGCCACCGGCGAGACGCCGTTTTCAGGTTCCGACGCATGCGATGACTTACCCGAAAGTGAAATCCGCATCCCGCGTGACGCACAGTTCACGGGGCCGGATTTCAGCCCGACATGCCCAAGCGGCAATCCGGGCCTGTTATGCAGGGAAAATGCAAAATCAGGCGAAATCGTTTCAAATTGAGGGGCGGCAATCACCGCTTCGGCACCGGCACCGTTTTCTTCGGCGGGCTGAAACAGCAACACGACACGCCCGCGCGCGGGGCGCTGCCGCGACAGCATGCGTGCCAGCCCCGCCATGATGGCCATATGCCCGTCATGCCCGCAAAGATGCCCTTTTCCGGGAATGGTCGAGTGGTGGGCGATGTCCGATGTCTCAAGGATCGGCAGCGCATCAAGCTCGCAGCGAAACAGAACGGTCGGCCCGTCGTCCTTGCCGATGTAACATGCGGCCACACCATGCCCGCCCAGCCCGGTAACTGTCTGATCGGGGGGATGTGCGGCCAGCATCGCGCAAATGCGCGCCGCTGTTTCCTCTTCCTCGCCCGATATCTCGGGAAAGCGATGCAGATCGCGACGCAAATGAATCAGTTCGGCAATATCGGCATTGGTCAGGGTCATGTGGCGATAATGCGTGTTTTGAGGTCAAAGAAAAGGGGCCGCGACCTGCGCGACCCCCAAACCATCCAAACTTTGTCTGAATTAGATGCTTTCTTCGATCCAGCTTTTCAGCGCGGCCTTGGGCGCAGCGCCAGCGCGGTTCGAAACGACCTCGCCGTTCTTGAAAATGAACAGCGCCGGAATGCCGCGTACGCCCATGGCGACGGCGGAATTGGGATTGCTGTCAACATCGACCTTAGCGATTTTCACCTTGCCGCCCATTTCGGCAGCAAGCTCTTCCAGGGCCGGGCCGATCTGTTTGCAGGGGCCGCACCATTCGGCCCAGAAATCCACAACGACGGGGATATCTGAATTCTTGACTTCGGCATCAAAGGTGTCGTCGGTGACAGCAACGGTAGCCATTGTAATCTCTCCTAGGGATCAGGGTTTCGATCGCGAACCTAGGTAGCAAGGCGTCGCGCGTCAAGCAATCTGGGCACTGCTGAGTGCATCTGTCACAAGATCGTGGGGCAGCGGCATTAGCGTCGCGGTGCGAGTCCACAAGATAGCGGTTTCAATCTTGTGCTCGGGGTAAATCGTCGCAAGGGCGTGGGCATAGGCCCCCATCTGCCGCAAAAGCCCGTCGGGACAGTCTTTTGGCGTATCGGGCACCATCGCATTGGTTTTGAAATCAACCGCAAGAATGCGGTCCGGTTCAATAATAAGGCGATCTATCGTGCCATGAATGCGGCGCCCGTTCAGGGCATCAAGATTTGCCGTGATTGAAACTTCAGCAAGTGTTTCCGGCGCGAACAGGGATTGAAGGCCGGGGCGTGTCAGGGCCTTTTCGGCCTCACCCAGCAGCAAGGCAAGTTCGTCGCCCGTTGCCGCGTCATCCCCCCTTGCCAAAAGCCGCGCGGCAGTCGCGGGCCAATCCTGTGCCGGAACCTGTGGCAGGAATTCAAGCAACCGATGCACCTGACGCCCACGTCGCTTTGCGGCCTCTTCATCCAGACCGCGTTCGCCGGGCAAGGCCTTGGCGCCGCCCATGTCAGAGGGGCTGACTGTTGCTGGCCTCGAAGCAACCTCTGGTGCGGGCTGTGCGAAACAGGGGGCGAGTGGGGGGATTTCCGGTTCTGAACTTTTGTCCGGATGTGTTTCTGTTTCTGTCCAGTCCCCGAATTCAAGCCGCAACCCGGCCCCGGTGGCAAAGTCAAAGGAACTTGCCCCGGCTTTTTGCATGCCCAGCTTGATCTTGTCGTACCAGGTATCGCCCTGCTTGCCCAAATCCCCGAAGGCGGCAACGATAAGCCACTTTTCGGCCCGCGTCATGGCGACGTAAAGCAGGCGGTCGCGCTCTGCCATTTGCGCGGCTTTCGCGATTTCTGTGGCGTCGCGGATGGCGGTTGGCATCTCGTCGGATTTCCCGGTCCAGAGCGCGCTATCTTCCGTGGTTACGATCTGGCCCATGGTCGGCGGATTGCGGCGTGCGGTGTCGGGCAGGATGACAATCGGCGCCTCAAGTCCCTTGGCGCCATGTACGGTCATGACCCGGATCCGATTTCCCGCGCTGTCCATCTGGCGCTTGATCTCAAGATCGTCGGTTTCCATCCAGACCAGAAACCCGGTTAGGCTATCGACGGCGCGCTGTTCATAGGCCATCGCCTGGGACAAAAGCGCGTCAATG
>NZ_CAJXIP010000183.1 GCF_913054395.1 uncultured Roseovarius sp. | reverse complement strand
GACAACCCGGTCGGCCTCTTCCCGGCTCAGGCAAAACGGCGGCGCAAAGCCCAGGATGTCGCCCTGCGGCATCGCACGCGCAATAATCTTGTCCTGCTCAAGCAGCTTCGCCGAAATCTGCGGGCCGATCTTGTCTGAGGCGTCAAAGAAGAGGCTGCTGTCCTTGTCTTTCACAAATTCCACCGCACACAACATGCCTTCGCCGCGGATGTCGCCGACATTGGGATGCGCCGCCAGTGCTTCGGCCATGCTGGCGTTGAGATAGGCTCCGACCTCGCCTGCATTTGCCACCAAATTCAGATCATCCAGCAGTTTGAGGTTCGCAACCCCGGCCGCCGCACCGATGGGATGCGCGGAATAGGTCCAGCCGTGGCCAATGGGCCCGTTCTCATCCGTTCCCTTTTCCAGCACCGACCAGACCCGGTCGCCGATTATCGACCCCGAAAGTGGCGCATAGGCCGAGGTCAGCCCTTTGGCGATGGTGATGATGTCCGGCTCCATGCCATAGTGATCCGACCCGAACATCCTCCCCAGGCGACCAAAACCGGTCACCACTTCGTCGGCCACAAGAAGGATATCATGGGCCTTCAGCACCGCGAATTGCCGATCCAGGGGGTTCAGTTCCACCCGGAATCGATTGCGTCGCAGCATGGTCATGCACTTTTGAAAAACTTTACCGACATGATGCAGGTACCGGCATGAGTGATCGCCTGAAACCACTGATCGGGATCGCCGCCGACCGGCCCCTGACCCGCGCCGAGGCGGAAGTCGCCTTTCAGATCCTTTTTGAGGGCGAAGCAACACCAAGCCAGGTTGGCGGGTTGCTCATGGCGCTGCGCACGCGCGGCGAGACGGTGGATGAATATGCCGCCGCCGCCGCCGTAATGCGCGCCAAATGCAACGCCGTCACCGCCCCTGACGGCGCGATGGATATCGTCGGCACCGGGGGCGACGGCAAGGGCACGCTCAATATTTCCACCGCGACCGCCTTTGTGGTGGCGGGTGCGGGCGTGACCGTGGCCAAGCATGGCAATCGCAACCTTTCGTCCAAATCCGGCGCAGCCGATGCGCTTGGACAGATGGGAATCGAGGTGATGGTCGGCGTGCCCGTGGTCGAGCGCGCGTTGCGCGAGGTCGGCATTGCCTTCATGATGGCGCCGATGCACCACCCGGCCATGGCCCATGTCGGCCCGGTCCGCGCAGAGCTTGGTACACGCACGATCTTCAATATCCTGGGGCCGCTGACCAACCCGGCCGGGGTAAAACGACAGCTGACAGGCGCGTTTTCACGCGATCTCATCCGTCCGATGGCCGAAACGCTTGGCCAATTGGGAAGCGAACGCGCCTGGCTGGTGCATGGCAGCGACGGCACCGACGAGCTGACCATCACCGGCATAAGCTGGGTCGCCGCGCTTGAGCAGGACGGCAGCATTCGCGAGGCCGAGTTGCATCCGGAAGATTTCGGCCTGCCGGTGCATCCGTTTGAAGACATCCTCGGCGGCACACCCACCGAAAACGCCAATGCACTGCGCGCGCTTCTGGATGGCGCACCCGGCGCCTATCGCGACGCCGTTCTGCTGAACGCCGCCGCGGCCCTTGTGGTGGCCGACCACGCCCCGGACCTGAAAACCGGCGTGGCACAGGCCGCCGAGAGCATCGACAGCGGTGCCGCGCGCGCCAAGATCACCGCGCTGGCAAACCTGACAACGGAGGCCAAATGAGCACCCCGACCATTCTCGAAAAGATCAAAGCCTATAAACTTGACGAAATCGCCGCCGCCAAAGGCGAACAGTCCTTTGAAACCGTCAGTGCCCTCGCCCATGAGGCACCAGCGGTGCGCCCCTTCGCCGATGCCCTGTTGCAGGCCAGCAAACAAGGCTATGGGCTTATCGCCGAGATCAAGAAGGCCAGCCCGTCCAAGGGCTTGATCCGCGCCGATTTCGATCCGCCCGCCCTGGCCCGCGCCTATGCCGCCGGCGGCGCGACCTGTCTTTCAGTGCTGACCGACACGCCCAGCTTTCAGGGTGCGCCGGAGTACCTCAAGGCGGCGCGTGCGGCCTGTGACCTTCCGGTGCTGCGCAAGGATTTCATGTATGACACGTATCAGGTCGCCGAGGCGCGGGCCTGGGGGGCCGATTGCATCCTGATCATCATGGCCAGCGTCAGCGATGCACAGGCCGCAGAGCTTGAAGCCGCGGCGATAGACTGGGGCATGGATGCGCTGATCGAGGTGCATGACGCCGCAGAGCTTGAGCGCGCGAGCGCCCTGAAATCCCGGATGATCGGCATAAACAACCGTGATCTCAATACCTTCGAGACCACTCTTGATACGACCAGAACACTGTCGAAACGTGTTCCGGCCGATCGGATGATCGTATGTGAAAGCGGTTTGGCCACTCCGGCGGACCTGGCCGATATGGCCCGCTACGGCGCGCGCAGTTTCCTGATCGGCGAAACCCTGATGCGCGCCGATGACGTAACCGCCGCGACTCAGGCGATTCTGGCCAATCCACTGACGGCAGGTGGCCTGTGATGTCTGATCCCGTGACATCAGCAGGCCTGACGCATTTTGACGGCAAGGGCGACGCCCATATGGTGGATGTCTCCGACAAACCCGTGACATCGCGCGTGGCGGTGGCCGAAGGTTACATCAAGATGGCGCGCGAAACCTTTGATATCATTTCAGAAGGTCGCGCCAAGAAAGGCGATGTTCTGGCCGTGGCCCGGCTTGCGGGGATCATGGGCGCCAAGAAGACGCCGGACCTTATCCCGCTGTGCCATCCGCTGCCGGTCACCAAGGTCGCGGTTGATCTCACGCTTGATCCCGACCTGCCCGGCGTGCGGATCGAGGGCACTGTGAAAACCACCGGCCAGACCGGGGTTGAGATGGAGGCATTGAGCGCCGTCAGCATTGCCGCGCTCACCGTCTATGACATGGCCAAGGCCGTGGATAAGGCGATGGAAATCGGCGGCATCCGGGTGATGTTGAAAGATGGCGGAAAATCAGGGCGGTACGAGGCGCAATGATCACCGTCGACGAGGCCCTTGAGAGGCTGTTCACACTGGTCACGCCGCTTGAGAGCGAAGATGTCCCGCTATCCGAGGCCGTGGGCCGGGTTCTGGCCCGCGATGTGGCCGCGCGCCGCGATCAGCCCCCCTTTGCAGCCTCGGCGATGGATGGCTATGCCCTGCGCGAAGATGAGGCGCGCCCGGGTGCCCGCTTTGAGGTGATCGGCGAAGCGGCGGCGGGCCATGGTTTTGCCAGCACGGTCGGCCCCGGTCAGGCGGTGCGCATCTTCACCGGTGCGCCGCTTCCCGACGGGGCCAGCCGGGTGATCATCCAGGAGGATGTGGCGCGCAGTGGCGATCAGATCGCCCTGAACGACGATCTTGACCCCAAGGCACATATCCGCCCGGCAGGCTGTGATTTCAGAACGGGCGAGGCAATGACCGCGCCGCGGGTTCTGCGCCCTGCCGATATTGCGCTTCTGGCCTCGATGAACTGTGCCACGGTGCCGGTAACGCGCAAGCCCGTGGTGGCGCTGATTTCCACCGGGGACGAGTTGGTGATGCCCGGTGAAACCCCCGGCCCTGATCAGATCATCGTGTCGAATACCTTTGGCCTCAAGGCGCTGCTTGAGGGGCATGGCGCAAAGGCGCGTATCCTGCCGATTGCCCGTGACGACATCCCTTCGCTTGAGACCGCGTTCGGCCTTGCCCGGGGTGCCGATCTTGTGGTGACCATTGGCGGGGCCTCTGTCGGTGATCATGATCTTGTCGGCCAGGTTGCGGGGCAAATGGGGCTGGATCGCGCCTTTTACAAGGTGGCGATGCGCCCCGGCAAGCCGCTTATGGCCGGGCGGATGGGCAGCGCCGCGATGGTCGGTCTGCCCGGTAATCCGGTGTCGGCGATGGTTTGCGGCCAGGTGTTTCTGGCGCCCATGATCCGTGCGATGCTTGGGCTTGGAACGGGCCGCTCTCTGCGCCTCAAAACGCGCCTCGCGGCGCCCCTGCCACAGAACGGGCCGCGCGAACATTACATGCGCGCACGCCTTACGCCCGAAGGTCTTGTCGCTGAAAACCGACAGGACAGTTCATTGCTTAGCGTTCTGGCCGAGGCGGACGCTCTTTTGGTACGCCCGATGCATGATCCGGCGCGCGCAATCGGCGATGAGGTCGAATATCTCGATTTTTGACGCGCCCCCTGAAACGCTTGACACAAAACGGGAACATGAGTAGAACAAAAGGAAACGCGGCAACCTGAGGGGCGTCCCATGCTGACCAAAAAACAGCTCGATCTTTTGGAGTTCATTCATAAACGCGTACAACGCGACGGCGTGCCGCCAAGTTTTGATGAAATGAAGGAAGCGCTTGATCTGAGGTCAAAATCCGGCATCCATCGCTTGATCACCGCGCTGGAAGAGCGTGGGTTTATCCGTCGTCTGGCCCACCGCGCCCGCGCGCTTGAGATCGTCAAGCTGCCGGAAAGTCTTGGTGGTGAGGCCACGCATGGCTTTACCCCCCGCGTAATTGACGGTGATCGCCCGTCGGCCGCCCAGCCGGCCAATGCCCAGCCGGTCGAAGCGGTTTATGCAATCGAGCTTCCGGTGATGGGCCAGATCGCGGCCGGCGTGCCGATCGAGGCGATCGCCCATGCCAGCCACAATGTCGCCGTGCCCGGCGCGATGATTTCGGGGTCTGGCGAACATTATGCGCTTGAGGTGAAGGGCGATTCGATGATCGAGGCCGGGATCAACGATGGCGATGTGGTGATCATCCGCGAAACCTCGGTGGCCGATAACGGTGATATCGTCGTCGCCCTCGTCGAGGATCAGGAAGCGACGCTCAAGCGATTTTTCCGCAGGGGCAATGCCATCGCACTTGAGGCTGCCAACCCCGCCTATGAAACCCGCCTTCTCCCCGATGACCGGGTCAAGGTTCAGGGACGTCTTGTTGGATTGATCCGCAGCTATTGACGTAAATGCGGGCTGTTCCAGATCCGCTCGCCGGTGATCTCGCGGGCACCAATGATACGCAGGCCTGTTTCGCTATCGTATAGTGCCAGGGCCCCCGTGGCGCGCAGGGTTGCGGGAGTGATCACATCACAGCCGAGCCCCGCGGGCGGGGCAGTCTCGGGATCGGTTGTCATGACCAGAACCTTGGCGCCCTCGCACTTCAGGGCATGCCGCGCCGCCGCCTTGCCCTCGATCAGCCTGATCGCCGACTCATCCGACATCGCGCCGGGCCAGCGGGCAAAGGCCGTCTCCTGATCGGCGGCGTCGCCGTCGTTTTCAAGCCAGTTTTGCGCGACAAACCCGCCCCCGCGTGGTTTGTTCAGGGCCCGGCCCTGATCGGTCATCACCCCGACCAGCGATGCGGTTTCCGAAATCAGGATGACCGGTCTCGCGGTCCCGGTCCAGAACCAGACCGCCAGCCCCATCGGAATCACCCCCACGGCCCGGCCGCCCCCCCGCCAGAGCACGATCAACAGCGCGCCAAACGCAAGCAACGGCAAGACCACCGGCCCCGGTGCGGACACAAGGACGCGCGCTCCGTCAAGGTCTGCCACCCATGCAGAAACCGCCAATATCCAGCGCAGGCCAAGCCCCATTGCCCAAAGCGCAATCCAATCCAACCCGAGCGGCAGCAGACAGGCCGCCAGCACCGCCGAGGGCATCACTAGGACCCCCATCAAAGGCACGCTGGCCAGATTGGCAATCAAACCGTATTGCGCGAACTGGTTGAAATGGGCGGCCCCGACCGGTGCGGTCG
>NZ_CAJXIP010000182.1 GCF_913054395.1 uncultured Roseovarius sp. | reverse complement strand
GTCGCTCGATCTCAACAGCATGACGCTCAGGGCGGCGGGGGCGACCCTGACCGGGGATGGCGGATTTGTCTTTGATAATTCCGACCTGACAAGCTTTGACGGTATTCCCGCGCCCGAAGGGGCGATTGACCTCAAGCTGATCGGCGGCAACGGCCTTTTGGACACGCTTATCGCAATGGGCTTTGTCCCCAAGGATCAGGCGATGGTCGCGCGCATGATGGTGGGGATGTTCGCCGTTGTCGGCGAGGGTGAGGATACGCTCAATTCCAGGATCGAGGTCAATGAGCAGGGTCACGTTCTGGCCAATGGCCAGCGGCTGAGGTAACCACGCCGGCCCTGCACTGGAATCGGGCCGCAGGCATCGCTTGCGGCCTTTTCACATGGCCGACCCTTGCGCGACCCCGCAGCGCGGTCTACCTCTGAGCCGCAACAAGGAGAGTGCCATGCCCCAACCGCTGAATGATCTGACCGAGGCTCTGATTGACGCTGCCCTCAGGGCCGGTGCCGGGGCGGCGGATGCCATCGCGGTCAGGGGGCGCTCTGTGACCATCGACATGCGCGGCGGCACCCTTGAACAGGCAGAGCGGGCCGAGGGTGTGGAGATCGGTCTGCGCGTGCTGATCGGTGGACGACAGGCCAATGTCTCGGCCTCTGATACCCGCGCCGAGACGATCGCCACGCTGGCCGAACGGGCCGTGGCCATGGCACATGAGGCCCCCGAAGATCCCCATGTCGGTCTGGCCGATCCGGATCAGCTTGCGCGCGACTGGGATATCGCCGCGCTGGAGCTTTGCGACCCGGCGGATGAACCCGCCCCCGATGCCCTGGCACAGATGGCGCAAGAGGCCGAGGCGGCGGCCCTTGACGTCAGCGGCGTGACACAGGTGCAATCGGCCAGCGCCGCCTATAGCGGGCGTGGGGTGCATATTACGGCCAGCAACGGGTTTTCCGGCGGCTATATGCGCACAGATACCGGGGTATCCTGTGTGGCGATAGCAGGCAGCGGTGCCGGGATGGAACGTGATTATGACGGTGACAGCCGGATTTTCGCGACCGACCTGCGCGCCGCCTCCGAGATTGGCCGGAGCGCAGGCGAGCGCGCCGTGGAACGGCTTGGGGCGCGCAAGCCGCCCACCGGAAGCTTTCCCGTGCTGTTTGACGAGCGTATTTCCGGCACCCTGATCGGGCACCTTCTGGCGGCGGTCAATGGCGCGTCGGTGGCGCGTGGCTCGTCCTGGCTGCGCGACAAGCTGGGCGAGGTGGTCCTGCCCGAGGCCCTGTCAATCATTGAAGACCCTCACCGCCCGCGCATCGCCGGTTCGCGCCCGTTTGATGCCGAGGGCCTGCCGACGCGCCGCCGTGCGATCGTCGAAAACGGTGTGCTGATGGGGTGGACGCTTGATTTGGCGAATGCGCGCAAGCTTGGCATGCAATCGACTGGCAACGCGGTGCGCGGCACCTCTGCGCCGCCCTCGCCGGGCACCTGGAACATTGCGCTGACCCAAGGCAGCCAGAGCCGCGACGACCTGATTGCGCAGATGGGCACCGGGCTTTTGGTGACCTCGATGATCGGCTCGACGATCAACGCGAATACCGGCGATTATTCACGCGGCGCGGCAGGGTTCTGGGTGGAAAACGGCGAGATCACCTATGCGGTGAACGAATGCACGATTGCAGGAAGCCTGCCCGAGATGCTCAGGGCGATCATCCCCGCCAATGACGCGCGGACCCATCTAAGCCGGGTTGTGCCCTCGCTTCTGGCCGAGGGGCTGACGCTTGCCGGCACCTGACCTGAGCCTGTTGATCGAGGCCGCCCAAGAGGCCGGTCGCATCGCCATGCACCATGCCAAAGGGCCGATCGTGCCGTGGGAAAAGCCGGATGGCACCGGGCCGGTGACCAGGGCCGACCTTGCGGTGAATGCGATGCTGGCCAGGTCTTTGCGCGCCGCGCGGCCCGAGTATGGCTGGCTTTCCGAGGAAACCGAAGACGACGCCGCGCGCCTTGGCCGTGAGCGGGTCTTTATCGTTGATCCGATTGACGGCACCCGAAGCTTTATCGAGGGCTCTGACGCCTGGGCGCATTCGCTTGCGGTGGCTGAAAAGGGCGTTGTCGTGGCTGCGGTGATCTATCTGCCGATGCGCGACAAGCTTTACACCGCAGCGGCAGGGCAGGGGGCTTTCCTCAACGGCGCGCCGATCCGCGCCTCGGGGCGTGTCGCTCTTGCGGGCGCGTCGATCCTTGCGGCGAAACCCAATTACGCACCCGAACACTGGCAGGGCGGGATCGTCCCCGATGTGGCGCGTGCCTATCGCCCCTCGCTGGCTTATCGCCTTAGCCTTGTGGCCGAGGGGCGCTTTGATGCGATGCTGACGCTGCGGCCAAGTTGGGAATGGGATATTGCTGCCGGTGATCTGATCCTGCGCGAGGCAGGGGCACAGACCTCGGACCGCAGGGCCGGACCGTTGCTTTTCAACAATCCGGTGCCGCAAGTGAATGGCGTCGTGGCCGCCAACCCGGCGCTGCACCTTGCACTGCATGATGCCTTGGCCGGGTAAGCGCGGTTTCCAATTGCGGAATTCCGCTTGCATCGCCCGTTGATCCGGGTCCAATACGCCGATCCGTGACTCGAAAAGACAGGCAAGAATGGCCCGCTCAGACAATATAACCGGCGCTTTGCTGATGATGGCGTCGATGGCGGCTTTCACGCTTAACGATGCACTGATCAAGATGCTGGCCGGGGAAATCCCGCTGTTCCAGCTGATGTTCATGCGCGGGGTCTTGACCACCATCGCGGTGGCCATCATCGCCTGGCGCATGGGGGTGCTGGGGCGCGCCCTGCCGCGGGCGGATTGGGGCCCGGTGTTCTTTCGGATGGTGGGCGAAATCGGCTCTGCCTATTTCTTCGTCACGGCGCTTTTCAACATGCCGATTGCCAATATCAGCGCAATCATGCAGGCGCTTCCGCTGACCATCACCTTGGCGGCGGCGCTGTTTTTCCGCGAGCCGGTGGGCTGGCGGCGGATTGTGGCGATCATGGTGGGCTTTGTCGGGGTGATGCTGATCGTGAGGCCGGGCACCGAGGGGTTCAACGTCTATTCCGTTTATGGTCTGGCGGCGGTGGCCTTCGTTACCCTGCGCGATATGGCCACGCGGCGCCTGTCGCGCGATGTGCCCTCGATGACCGTGACGCTGATCACTTCGGTGTTCATCATGGCATTCTTCGGTCTCGCCAGCCTGTCCGAGAGCTGGGCGCCGGTGGATGCCCGAGCAGCACTGATAACCGGGGGCGCGGCATTCATGATCATCGGCGGCTATCTCTTTTCGATCATGGTGATGCGGGTCGGCGAAGTCGGCTTTATCGCGCCGTTCCGCTACACAAGCCTGATCTGGGCGCTTGCGCTTGGCTGGCTGGTCTTTGGCGAATGGCCGCAGACCATCACCCTGGTCGGCGCGGGAATCGTCGTGGCAAGCGGGATATTCACACTCTACCGCGAAATGCAGATCAGCCGACGTGCGCGGGCGGCGCAGAAAAGACAGCTTTCACTTGGTCCTCGTCCACGTTGAACTGGCGCTTGAAGAACGCGCGGTCCTCTTCGCTTAGCGGCTGCATCGGGCCGGGCTTGAAATTGGCGGCGGAATCATTGTCGTCATGCTTGGAGCGCAGATACATGCAGGGCGAGGGGTGGATCAGCGTGGGCATGTCATGATGAAGTTTGTGATGGCCAAAGTTCATCACTGTGCGCGGATCGCCGGGGCGGAACAACACTGCAAGACCACATGCCCAGAACGGCGAGATCACCTTTTCGGCCATGATTCCCTGATCCGAGAGAGACACCGAATAGCCGCGATTGTATTCGATTGCCATCGAGCGCCAGTTCTTGCGCATACTGGCGCTGTGTTTGACGAACCAGCGCAGGCCCCGGATGAAATTCACGGCCACGGCATCGTCGTCATCCAGCCGGAACTGGATTGATTCGGTCTTGTCCTCGCCAAGCTCTTCCTTGATCGCAAGCTGCATGGCCAGGCGATGCTTCATCGGCACACTTTCCACGATCTTGACCTGCTCGATCCCGGCGGTGAGATCATGCATCCGGTCGCGGTAGGGCTTCGGCAGGCTTTCTCCGATCAGCACCAGAAAGGTGAAATCCTTGCGCTTTTGCGCGGCAATCGACGGCAAGGTCAGGGTTTCAAAGTGGCGAAACCGTAATTCCATGCGCTCTGGTGCATATAAATAGGCCTCACGGTCCTCGATGGTATCGTGCATCCGCTTGAACCCGCCGAGGGCAGGATAGGAAAACCGGCAAATCCCGATCACTCGCATCTTGAAATGCTCCTGTTGGCGGCTCTTGTTGTCCGCTTCCGTGTTGGATACATCGCATCCGGCGGGCATTGGTGCAAGCGCGGTGCAGGCTGTTGACAAGCTCTGCGACTCCCCATATACGCGCCCCATCCCGGCACTGGGGGTCGCCCCGTCGCCGATATCAGAACTGAAGTGGTCAAGATCCGGGCCTGTGCCCCGATCCTCTGGAAACCCACCGCGTCGAACCCAGAATATAGGGTGCGATGGCGGTCTTTGCGTATTGCGGACGCGCGATATGTATTTGATTAACCGCACGTGCGAGCGTGCAGACACATGTGTTGAGAGACGGGGAAAGAACCGGAATGCCAACGATCCAACAGCTGATCCGCAAGCCGCGGCAGCCAAAAGTCAGAACCACAAAGTCACAGCACCTGCAGGGTTGCCCGCAGAAACGTGGCGTTTGTACGCGCGTCTATACCACGACGCCGAAGAAACCGAACTCGGCCATGCGGAAGGTTGCCAAAGTGCGCCTGACCAATGGCTTCGAGGTCATTTCCTATATTCCCGGCGAGAGCCACAACCTTCAGGAGCACTCTGTTGTCCTGATCCGTGGCGGCCGCGTGAAAGACCTTCCCGGTGTGCGTTACCACATCCTGCGCGGTGTTCTGGATACCCAGGGCGTCAAGGATCGGAAACAACGCCGTTCGAAATACGGCGCGAAGCGTCCGAAATAAGAGGATTACAAGATGTCCCGTCGTCACGCCGCTGAAAAACGCGAAATTCTGCCCGATGCCAAGTATGGCGATCGGGTTCTGACAAAGTTCATGAACAACCTGATGATCGACGGCAAGAAATCCGCCGCCGAGAAAATCGTCTACAACGCCCTTGATCGGGTCGAGACCAAGATCAAGCGCGCTCCGGTCGAGGTGTTTCACGAAGCACTCGAAAACATCAAGCCCGCGGTCGAAGTCCGTTCGCGCCGTGTGGGTGGTGCCACCTATCAGGTTCCGGTCGAAGTTCGCCCCGAGCGTCGTGAAGCTCTGGCAATCCGCTGGCTGATCAACGCCTCGCGTGGCCGTAACGAACACACGATGGAAGAACGTCTTGCCGGCGAATTGCTGGATGCCGTTCAGAGCCGTGGTTCGGCTGTTAAAAAGCGCGAAGACACCCATAAGATGGCCGAGGCTAACAAAGCCTTCAGCCATTACCGCTGGTAAACCTCTAGAGGCAATTCATCATGGCACGCGATTATCCGCTCGAACGCTATCGCAACTTCGGCATCATGGCCCATATCGACGCAGGCAAGACAACCTGCTCGGAACGGATCCTGTTTTACACCGGCAAATCCCACAACATTGGTGAGGTGCACGATGGTGCGGCCACCATGGACTGGATGGAGCAGGAGCAGGAACGCGGGATCACGATCACCTCGGCTGCGACCACCACTTTCTGGCAACGCCAGGAAGAGCCCACCGCTGCGGCGACATCCGACACGAAATACCGGATGAACAT
>NZ_CAJXIP010000181.1 GCF_913054395.1 uncultured Roseovarius sp. | reverse complement strand
CCGCGAAGGCGGCCGCACCGTCGGCGCCGGCGTCGTCAGCAAAATCATCGAGTAATCACGCAGGACGTGGGTTTCACCCACCCAACGGATTTGGAAAGGGCGCCAGAGATGGCGCCCTTTTTCATGCCGCTTAACTGATGACAGGGGCCTGGCGCGTGAAATGGGGCAATCTGCCGCGCCTTTCCATTTGATGGAAACCTGTTTTCATTCGCAGCATGTCGCCGTGCCGCGCCTCCTCAAGGCAGGGGTTTTCCCGTGGGGAATCAAAGTCAGAGCGGTGTTTCTGCAACTGCACAATGAGCATTGCATACAGTGGTATTCACGTAAGCCATTGAAATATTGACTTTTTTGTCACTTCCGGCAGGCTTGGTTGATCACGCAGGGAGGTGAAGAATGGACAAGCTGAATGTAGCTGGCTGGGAAGGCCGCACCGAAACGCAGCAAAGCTGTATTTCCCGAGAACAGGCGGCGCAGATCCATGCCACCCTTGGACAGCCGCATGCGCGACCGCCCGAAACGGGAGAGGTCCTGCCGCCGCTCTGGCACTGGTGTGCCTTCGCGCCCACCGTTCCGCTGGCCGAGTTGGCGCGCGATGGGCATCCGATGTTGGGGGATTTCCTGCCGCCGGTTCGGCTCGGGCGGCGGATGTGGGCCAGTGGCCGTCTGCGCTTTGCCGCGCCCTTGCGCGTGGGCGAGGCGCTCAAGCGGCGCTCGTCGATCCGCAGTGTGCGCGAAAAGATGGGCAGGGCCGGGCCGATGGTTCTGGTTTCGGTCGGGCATCAGATATTCGGCGAGCGCGGGCTTGCGGTCGAAGAGGTTCAGGATATCGTTTATCTCGATATCCCCGAACGCTTTAGCCCGCCGCCCGTCAGGGCAATGCCGGATGCGCCGGTGTTGAGCGAGAGCAGAACCGCATCTGAGACGCTGTTGTTTCGCTATTCCGCGCTGACCTTCAATGCGCATCGCATTCACTATGACCTGCCTTATGCGCAAGAGGTCGAACAGTATCCCGGCCTTGTGGTGCATGGCCCGCTTCAGGCCACATGGCTGATGCAGGCGGCATGTAGGGCGCGCAGCCAGAGACCGACCTATTTCGATTTCCGCGGGCTGCATCCGATGCTGTTGACGCCGGGTGACGGCGGGCAGATCGACATCATGGCGACCGAGGATGACTGTGGTGCGCTGTCACTTGTGACCGGACAGGGCGGACATCAATGCATGCAGGCCACGGCGCAATGGGAGAACACGCTATGAGCGGCATTCTCAAGGGCATGCGCGTTATCGAGGGGTCGGCCTTTGTGGCGGTGCCGCTGGCGGGGATGACATTGGCGCAGATGGGCGCCGAGGTGATCCGCTTCGACCGCATCGGCGGCGGGCTCGATGCCGGGCGCTGGCCGCTGGCGCCCTCGGGGCAGAGCCTGTTCTGGGCCGGGCTCAACAAGGGGAAAAAGTCGATTGCGGTTGATATGCAAAGCCCCGAAGGCAAAGAGCTTGTGACGCGGATCGTCACCGCACCGGGCGAGGATGCCGGGCTTTTCCTGACCAACCTGCGGGTGCGCGGTTGGATGGATTACGAAACCTTGAGGCAATATCGCGAGGATCTGATCATGGTGACGCTGATGGGCGATCGCCATGGCCGCCCGGCGGTCGATTACACCGTCAACCCGGCGCTTGGCATCCCGGATATCACAGGGCCGGAGGGGCTGGCGGATCCGGTGGCACATGCCCTGCCGGCCTGGGATCTGGTGGCGGGGCATCTTGTGGTGTCGTCGCTTCTGGCGGCTGAGCGCGACAGGCTGCGCCGGGGCAGGGGCCAGGAGGTCGAATTGTCGCTCAAGGATGTGGCGGCGGCCACGATCGGGCATCTGGGCCTGATTGGGGATGCGGTGGTCAATGAGCATGAGCGCGGCAAATCGGGTAATGCGCTTTATGGTGCTTATGGGCAGGATTTCGTCTGTGCCTGTGGCGCCCGGGTCATGGTGATCGGCCTCACGCGGCGGCAATGGCAGGGTTTGCTCAAGGTCACCGGCACCGGCGCCGCGATGCGTGCACTTGGCGAAGAGAGAGGGTGCGATCTTAACGATGAGGGTGTGCGATGGACCTTGCGCCACGAGATCACCGCGCGGCTGCGGCCATGGTTTGCCGCGCGCCGGGTTGCAGATTTCGCGGCAGAGTTCGATCGTGCCGGGCTGACGTGGTCGGTGTTCCGCTCGGTGCGCGAGGCGCTTGCACAGGACGCGGACCTGAGCGAGGACAACCCGATGTTCCGCACCCTGTCGCAACCCGGTCTTGGCCGTTTCCCGGTGCCGGGGCATCCGGCAAGCTTTTCGGCACATCCGCGCCGGGATCCGCAGGCGGCGCCAGACCTGGGGCGTCATACCGAAGAGGTGCTTGGTGATATCGTGGGGCTGAGTGATACTGAAATCAGCCAGCTTTTCGACCGTGGTATCGTGCAAAGCCCGCGCTTTGCCGCCCGTCCGGCGGCGTAACCGACAGGGTGAGTGGCCGGACATGGGCGAATTTCTGAAATTAGCTGTTGGAAATGGGTCAACAGCGCTTGATTCCCGGCCAAAGGTGGCTTAATCCGGCGCAGCGATAGGGGTATAGCTCAGCTGGTAGAGCGACGGTCTCCAAAACCGTAGGTCGCGGGTTCGAACCCTGCTGCCCCTGCCATTTCCGACAGATGGATGACACCGATCCGCCCGCCTTACGGGGCGGGTTTCTGTGCGTTTCCGGGATGCGCGCGGAAGGCGATGCCCCTGCACAATGCGGCGAAGCGCCGGGTGATGGCTGATTCTGGCAGATGGACCTTTATTTCCAGCCGCTGACGCGCCCCGAGCTTGGCGATACGTCCTACTGCTAGCGTCCGAGACAGGTGGCGTGATGAGGGGCCGTGTCGATCTTCACAATTTTGGCGAAAATGTGATGAAATTTGTCATGCCGCGTTTCCGCCTCTGGTTTGCCATTTTTCTGCCGCATTTGCGCCGCATCCTCACCTTTAATCAATTTGTGATCTTTTGGGGAAGGCACGGTTGATCCGCGTGGGGGCGTGGGAGAGTGAAAGAGTTACCGCTATGACAATGCAAACGCCGCGGGGCGTTAACCCGCAATCGTATCTACCGCATGATGGATCCGAATACAAAGGGCATGCGCCAGCCGATGCCGCCTCTGTGGATGTCGCCATCAATAATGCCATGACGACGATCCGCAATATCCTGACCGAAGAGCGTCGCACCACAAGCCGCCGCAGCCTGCCGGACCTGGCGCCGGGGGTATTGCCCCAGCACCTTGTCGCACGCCCGAAGCGCAGCGCCAAAAAAACCCGCAAGCCCGCGTTCAAAGGGGCGATCACGGCGAAACTTGCGAGGCCTGCCCGATCCAACGATCGGATCGCGCAGATCACGTCCCTGCGCCCAAAGCTGCGCCACGCCTTCTGGATGGTGGCTTTTGCCCTGGTTGTGTTGTGGCCCAAGGCTGTTCTGGTCGGCCTGATCGCCAGCTTCTGCCTGTTGGTTCTGGGCACCGTGGTCTTTGGTGGCGCGTGGATAAAGGGCCTGTGCGACATGGTGATCGCCGTCCTGCCGGCGTCCTGGTCGGTCCGCGCCAACTGGCCGCCGCTTACATTGCGCCGCAAGCCAGAGCCGGATCCGTTCGAGTTAATGCCCGATCCGTTCGACCGGATCAGCCCCGAAGCATATTAGCCACCTTCGCGCTATCCGGTGTAAAGGGCAGGGGGCGTGGCCTTCTGCCCTTGAATTCACGCGTCGGGCCGCGTATGTCGCCCTGAACAGGTATATCAGAGAAGACAGCGCAGATGGCACGCACGAATCCGCTTCAGTTTATTCAGCAGGTCCGCTCGGAAGTGGCCAAGGTGGTTTGGCCCACCCGTCGCGAGGTCGTGTTGACCACGGTCATGGTGTTTATCATGGCCACGGTCACGGCGATCTTTTTTGCATTGGTGGACCTGACCATTCGCGGTGGCCTGCAGGCCGTGCTGAACATGTTTGGCTAGGTCGGCAAGAAATCGCGGACGGCCCCTTGAAATTGCGGACAATCACGGGTAGTTGACGGCACACTTCTGGACATGGCGCGCGGCGATTCGGGTTGCGCGCCGATTTTTGTTTCGGATAGTGCAGGTCAAGTACCTGAAAGAATACGGACTTCCGGCGAAATGCCGGTCAGAATAAAAGGCATAGGTCGAAGATGGCAAAGCGGTGGTACTCGGTCAGTGTTCTTTCGAATTTCGAAAAGAAGATCGCCGAGCAGATCAGACTATCTGTCATCGAGAACGGTCTTGAAGACGAGATCGAAGAGGTTCTCGTGCCCACCGAAGAGGTGATCGAGATCCGCCGTGGCAAGAAGGTGACCGCCGAGCGTCGCTTTATGCCGGGCTATGTCCTGGTGCGGATGGAAATGTCGGATCGTGGGTATCACCTGATCAACTCGATCAATCGCGTGACCGGTTTCCTTGGTCCGCAGGGGCGCCCGATGCCGATGCGCGATGCCGAAGTGAACGCGATTCTGAATCGCGTGCAGGAGGGCGAAGAAAGCCCGCGTACCCTGATCCACTTCGAGATCGGTGAGAAGGTCAAGGTCAACGACGGCCCGTTCGAAGACTTCGACGGTATGGTCGAGGGCGTCGACGACGAGAATCAGAAGCTCAAGGTCACCGTGTCCATCTTTGGTCGCGAAACCCCGGTCGAGCTGGACTTTGCCCAGGTCACAAAACAAGCGTGACCCTGATGCCGCTGTCCGAAGAGGGCAGGGGCCTCGGACAGCCCGCGCAGTGTATTTCCCCATTGGGAACTTTTGGATCGGCCTCTAGGATGGGGCCGATTTTTGGTTTTGCAGCGGGAGACTTTGGCACATGAAGCTGATCGTGGTGTCAACGAACGCTGCCATGACCATGGGCGGCGAGGCCGTGAAGGCGCTGCAATATGTGCAGGCCCTGCTGGAGCAAGGGCGCGACGTGACGCTTGTCACCCACGACCGGTGCCGTGCGGCGTTGCAGGATGCCCTGCCTGCGGATCGCGTGATCTATGTGCGTGACTCGCCTTTGATGAAAATATGTTGGCGGGCGCCCGGGCTTGGGCGGTTCGTGAACGCGCTGTTCCACAAGGCCGTGGCGCGGCTGTGTCGGCAGTTCGATCCGTCGGATGTGGTCATTCACTATCTGTGCCCGATTTCTCCGGTGGAGCCGCGTTTTCCTCCAAGGGGCTATCGCTATGTCATCGGCCCGCTGTCCGGGAATATCTTCTACCCGCCCGGGTTTCGCCAGTTGGATAGCCGCGCGGGGCGTCTGCAGGAGAGGGTCTATCGTCCGGTTCAATGGGCGATGGGACGGCTGTCATCGCAATATGACCGTGCCGATCGGGTGCTGGTCTCCGGCTATGAGCGCACCAGAGAGGCGTTGCGCTGGGCGGGGTGTCCGGAGGCAAAGATGCTCTCGGTATGTGACGCCGGGCTGGACCGGAGCTTCTTCGATCGCGCCCGTATTCGCCCCGAACAGGCCGCGCCGGAGTTCGTCTGGATCGGGCGGATGGTGCCCTACAAAGGCGCGGATCTTGCGATCCGGGCGCTGGCCGCCGCCCCAGTCGATATTCGGCTGACGCTTTATGGCGATGGTCCGGAGCGGCCGCGATTGGAGGCCCTTGTCGCGGCGCTTGGACTGGAGCCTCGTGTCCGGTTCGCAGGCTGGCTGAGCCATGCCGCCCTGGCAGAGACCCTGAGCCAGTTTCGTGCGTTGGTCTTTCCCAGTCTGAAAGAAGCCAATGGCATCGTCATGCAGGAAAGTATGGCGATCGGCCTGCCGGTTCTGGCCTTGCGGTGGGGTGG
>NZ_CAJXIP010000180.1 GCF_913054395.1 uncultured Roseovarius sp. | reverse complement strand
TTATAAAACCCCTGCGGCATCATTCCGCTCCCGTCCGTTTTGATCTGCGCAGTCCCATTGGAACCACTTTAACTCCACGGCTCAAACCGCTTTACTGTAACGGTTCTATGACAGATCGATCCGATAAACGAAAAACCTGCGTTAAACTTCACGCAGGCCAGTATTGAAGCGTTTGGCATTCTCTTGGTAATGTATGGCTGACATGGTCAAGCCAGTGATCGCAGCCTCACCCAACTGTCGCACCACCTTGCCCGGCGCGCCCATCACCAGAGAATTATCCGGAATGACCTTGTTTTCTGTGATCAGCGCCCCTGCCCCGATAAGACAGTTCCTGCCGATCTTGGCCCCGTTCAGAACGGTCGCGCCCATCCCGATCAGACTGTTATCGCCGATGCTACACCCATGCAGCATGGCCTTGTGGCCGATCGTACAGCCCGCCCCTATGGTCAGCGGATAGCCCATATCGGTATGCATGACGGTATTTTCCTGAACATTGCTGCCCGCACCGATACGGATCACCTCGTTGTCGCCCCGCAGGGTGACTCCGAACCAGACCGATGTTGCGGTTTCAAGCACAACATTGCCGATCACATTGGCATCCGGGGCCACCCAGAAATCACCGTCTTCGGGGGTCTGCGGCGCATGGCCGTCAAGGGCGTATAGGGTCATCGTGTCTCCTCGAACTCGGTTTGCAACTTTCGCACATGATCGGTCAGCCCCGGCTGCTGGCTGCGCCGCAGGCGGGTGGCCTCGATGATGGTGATAAGTTTTTTCTCGGTGGCGTCCAGATCATCGTTGATCAAAACGAAATCATAGCCATCCCAATGGCTGATCTCGTCCCAGCTTTTCTCCATCCGCTTGGCAATCACCTCGGCACTGTCCTGCCCGCGGGTCTCGAGGCGGCGGTGTAATTCCCCGATCGACGGCGGCAGCAAAAAGATCGAGAGCGTATGCGGCCCCAATACCGAGTTGCGGATTTGCTGTGCCCCCTGCCAGTCGATGTCAAACAACACATCCCGCCCCGAGTCGATGGCGCTTTGCACCGCGCCCTTTGGGGACCCGTAGAAATTGCCAAAGACATGGGCATGCTCAAGCATCTCCCCGGCGGCCACATCGCGCTTGAACTGATCCTGCGTCATGAAATGGTAATCGCGTCCGTCAACCTCGCCCTCCCGCGGGGCGCGGGTCGTGGCCGACACCGAGAAAGCAATCGTCGGATCCCAGGCCCGCAACCTCCGCGACAGGGTGGATTTCCCCGCCCCTGACGGCGAGGAAAGAATAATCAAAAGGCCCCTGCGATCGTCCATTACACTCTCTCTTCCGATCCGGCGCGACGTCTGTCACGCGCTGTCTTTCATCTTTCCCCAAATACTCAACCCCGACCCCAGCCAGGGCCAGAGCGATCGCGGCTCATTCGATATTCTGCACCTGTTCGCGCATCTGGTCGATCACGGTTTTGAGGCCAAGCCCGATGGTCGTCAACCCGGCGTTCTGCGCCTTTGAGCAAAGCGTATTGGCCTCGCGGTTGAACTCCTGACTGAGAAAATCAAGCTTGCGCCCCATCGGCGAGCCCTCGGCAAGCAGCGCGCGCGCGGCCCCCACATGGGCGCGAAGGCGGTCGATCTCTTCGGTCACGTCAAGCTTGACCGCCATCATCGCAAGCTCCTGCGCGACGCGGCCCTCATCGACACCGTTCGCCGCCTCCATCACCCGGCCGAGCGCCGCACGAAAACTTTGCGACAGGTCTTCCTTGCGGGCCACGGCCACCTCGGCGGCCTGTTCGGTCAGCCCCTCTATCTCGTCAAGCTGCGCACTCAGGACCCGTTCCAGGGCGGCGCCTTCGGCCTGCCGCATCTGCAGGAATCCTTCCAGCACCGGTTCGAAATCGGCCAGCATGGCCTTGCAAAGCGCAGCGGTGTCCTGCGTGCCGCTACCGGTTTCAAGCAGGCCGCGCAATGTCAGAATATCGGCGGCATTGGCCGGGGCCAGCGACAGCCCGCGATCCATGGCGCGGGTCTCGATTGCGGCCATGGCGGCAAGCACATCCTCAAGCACCGCCTCGTTCAGGGTAAGCGCGCCGGCCCGCTCGTCGCTTTGCACCCGCAGCGTCAGCGAGACGTTGCCGCGCGTCACCGCCTTGCCAAGCCGCGCCCGCAGCCCGGTTTCCAGCCCCTCGATCCAGTCCGGCACCCGCAGGCGCAGATCAAGCCCCTTGCCGTTCACGCTGCGCAATTCCCAGGCCCAACTCTGCCCGTCGAGCGCGCCTTTGGACGCGGCAAAGGCTGTCATGGAATTCAGCATGCGATGATGGCTCCTGTGGTCGATGGGTCGTCCTGTCCTAGCCACTGGCCCGTCGCCTGGCAAGCACCGGGTCGCACCAGGACCTTTCCGGGAAGTTAACCAATCACGACGATTTTTAGACAAATCCAGGCACAAATGTGTCAAATTAAAGTCACAGTACGGTGGATCACACGTGAATTAAGGCAATCAGATGATCGTCAAGGACAGTGAAGGCCGATTTTGAACAAAGGTTTTGACAGATGCACGACGACGTAACGAGTTCAGTGGTCAACGCGCGACCCGGCACCGAAAGCGCCCGTCAGGGCGAACATATGCGCGCCTTTCGCGTCTATTGGAACAGCATGCGCAAGGGCCATGACGTGCCGCGCCGCTCTGATATCGACCCGCGCCGGATCGAGCCGCTTTTGTCCAATGCCTTTATCGCCGAGCAGATCGCGCCGGGCGTCACCCGGCTTCGGATCGCGGGCATGCATCTTAGCGATGTCATGGGCATGGAGGTGCGCGGCATGCCGATCAGCACCTTGATCGCTCCCGCTGACCGCGAGGCTTTCGCGCTCCATCTGGTCGATCTGTTCGACGGCCCTGCGGCGCTTCGCTTCGAGTTGCGCAGCAAGGTCAGTGTCGGACGCCCCGAAATGACCGGCACGCTTCTCATGCTGCCGCTGCGCAGCGATCTGGGCGACGTCTCGCGCGCCCTCGGCTGTCTTGTCACCCGCGGCCAGATCGGGCGCACCTCGCGCCGCTTTGAAATCATAAGCAGTCATGTCGAGCCGCTCGTCGCCGGGCGCGAGACCCACGCTATGCGCGCCCTGCCCGGTGGACTGGCGGGGCGGACAAGCCCACCGCGCGATGCCGCCGACCGCGTGCGCGAGCGCAAGGCCAGCCGCAATCACCTGCGCCTGGTCAAGTAAACCGGCGACCTTCCGGACCCATGACAAAGAAAAGGCGGCGCAGGATCATCCCCGCGCCGCCATTTTGTGTATTTAGAACAAATGCCTGGCTGCCTTAGCTTATCCTGCTTCGGCTTGTTGCCGCTCCACCCGAAGCGCCGACAGCTCTTCGGCGACCAGAAAGGCAAGCTCAAGCGACTGGCTCGCGTTCAGGCGCGGATCACAGGCGGTGTGATAGCGATCACTGAGGTTTTCGTCGCTCAGCGCGCGCATGCCGCCGGTGCATTCGGTCACGTCCTGACCGGTCATCTCGAAATGCACACCGCCGGGGATGGTGCCCTCGGTCTTGTGGGCGCCAAAGAATTCACGCACCTCGCGCAGCACCGATTCAAACGGCCGGGTTTTATAACCGGTGGCCGATTTGATCGTGTTGCCATGCATCGGATCACAGACCCAAAGCACATTGGCACCTTCGTCCTGAACCGTCTTGATCAGGCGCGGCAGGTTATCGGCAACCTTGCCGGCCCCGAAGCGAGCGATAAGCGTCAGGCGCCCGGCCTCGTTCGTCGGGTTAAGCTTGGCCAGCAAAAGCTTGAGGTCTTCGCTTGTCATCGTCGGTCCGCACTTGAGGCCGATCGGGTTCAGAACGCCGCTCAGGAAATCGACATGCGCGCCATCCGGCTGGCGTGTGCGGTCACCGATCCAGAGCATATGCCCCGACCCTGCCAGCCATTTTCCCGACGTGGAATCAAGCCGCGTCAGCGCCTCTTCATACTCCAGCAAGAGGGATTCGTGGCTGGTGTAGAAATCGACGGTCTTGAGCGTATGCGCCCGATCGCTGTCGATCCCGGCGGCAGTCATGAAATCGAGGGCATCGCTGATATGGTTGGCCATTTCGCGATATTTCGCGGCCTTCGCCGACTCGGTGAAGCCCAGGGTCCAGGCATGGACCTGATGCACATCGGCATAGCCCCCGGTCGAAAACGCCCGCAACAGGTTGAGCGTCGCCGCCGCCTGGGTGTAGGCCTGCAACATCTTGTCAGGGTTGGGAATGCGCGATTCAGGCGTGAAGGCCAGGTCGTTGATGATGTCACCGCGATAGCTTGGCAACTCGACACCGTTCACCACTTCGGTCGGGGCCGAGCGCGGCTTGGCGAATTGGCCCGCCATGCGGCCAACCTTGACCACGGGCACCTTGGCACCATAGGTCAGCACCATTGCCATTTGCAGCATTACCTTGAAGGTATCGCGGATCGCATCGGCGCTGAACTGTTCGAAACTTTCGGCGCAATCGCCACCCTGAAGCAGAAACGCCTCGCCGCGCGACGCCGCGCCCAGCTGTTTCTTGAGGCGGCGTGCCTCGCCTGCGAATACCAGCGGAGGATACTGCGTCAGCCGCGCCTCTGCCGCCGAAAGTGCGGCGGCATCG
Source organism: uncultured Roseovarius sp. (assembly GCF_913054395.1). GTDB lineage: Bacteria > Pseudomonadota > Alphaproteobacteria > Rhodobacterales > Rhodobacteraceae > Roseovarius. Next base: position 1,268 of record NZ_CAJXIP010000180.1, on the reverse strand, counting down.
GTATAATCAGGCATTTGAATCCGCGGCTTGCTACGCCAATCCGATTTCTGCCATTGCGTCATTGTCTTTCTCCGCTTTGTCGAATTACAGGCTTCGTCTATACTAAGGCGCCCCACAAGAGACCATATAGGTATTGCAGTAATTCATGCAATTCACGCCCCTATGTCTTGTCAATAACGCTGTTTTCGTGACAGACCCGATAAACGGCACTTTCCAGCACGGATTCTAGCACCATGAAATCGAACACCACAAAGATCGAAGTCAGCGCGCCGAAAACGGCAAAGCGGTTTGTTTTTGTGTTGCTGGACAAATTCTCGTTGCTGAGTTTTGCCGCAGCAGTGGAATGTCTGCGCATTGCCAACCGGATGTCGGGGGCCAAACTTTATGAATGGGTTCTCACGGGCGATACAGACGAAACGGAAGATACGGTGAGCTGTTCGGCGGGCGCGCGGTTTCACGTGGATTTCCCGCTTTCGGAACTCAATCGCGAAGATGTTGTGCTATTGTGCAGCGGCGTGGATGTACAGGCCGCCACGACCAAACGGATCCTGAACTGGGTTCGGCGCGAGGCGCGGCGTGGCATCAAGACGGGCGGGCTGTGTACGGCGGCCTATGTTTTGGCCAAGGCCGGCCTTCTCGATGGCAAGCGCGCCACGATCCATTGGGAAAACCATGACAGCTTTCTTGAAGAGTTCGAGGATGTGCATCTGACCAAGTCGGTCTTTGTGGTCGATGGCAACCGGATGACCACGGCGGGCGGGACATCCTCGATCGACCTGATGTTGAATATCATCGCCGATGATCACGGTGAAAAGCTTGCCAATGCGGTGGCCGATCAATTGATCTATTCGTCGATCCGCACCGATCAGGACACGCAGCGCCTGTCGGTACCGACACGGATCGGCGTGCGCCACCCCAAGCTGAGCCAGGTCATCCAGATGATGGAAAGCAATATCGAAGAGCCGATCAGCCCCTCGGTTCTGGCCAAGGATGTCGGCATGTCGACCCGCCAGCTTGAGCGGCTGTTTCGTCGCTATCTGAGCCGCAGCCCCAAGCGCTATTACATGGAACTGCGACTGCAAAAGGCACGCAACCTGTTGATGCAGACGGATATGACGGTGATCAACGTGGCGCTCGCCTGTGGTTTTGCCAGCCCTTCGCATTTCTCGAAATGCTACCGGGCGCATTACAACACCACCCCCTACCGTGAACGCGGCGCGCAGGCCTCGCGGCTTTCGGTCTGAAGGTCGGGCGCGCACCTGTGGGGG
>NZ_CAJXIP010000179.1 GCF_913054395.1 uncultured Roseovarius sp. | reverse complement strand
GTGCTTGAGGCAAGGCAAGCCATGTTGTTGCAACGGGTCAGCCAGGGCGCAGACGCGATGAGCGCCCGCGAGGCACTTGAGATTGCAACACGCGGCGGGGCCGAGGTTCTGGGGCGATCGGATTGCGGCCAGATCGCAGTCGGCAAGCGCGCCGATATCGCGATCTGGGATGCGCGCGGCCTTGAAAGCGCCGGAAGCTGGGACCCCGCCGCGCTTGTGCTGGCCGGGCCGAGACGGGTGCGCGACCTCTTTGTCGAGGGGCGTCAGGTGGTGCGCGACAGTCAGCTGACAAGCATGGAACTGCCGGGGATCGTCGCTCAGCAGAACCGGCTGGCGCGGGCATTGGCAGAGGGCTAGGCTGGCGCGAGGTCAATTTGAAAGGGGGCTTTGATGCGGGGATTTTCTCAGGCGCGCCTAATTGCCCTTATGCTGGCCTTGGGTGGCGCCATGTCTCCGGCGAACGCGCAGGTCGCGGATCTGGGGCAGGCCTCGCTTGACTGGGTCAACGCTCAGCGGGCGCAGAGTGGGCGCGGCGCGGTTGTGGTGTCGCCCGCGCTGACGCGGGCGGCTGCGGCGCATGCGGGTGACATGGGCAAGAAGGGCTATTTCAGCCACACCGGCGCCAATGGCAGCAGCATCGGTGATCGGGTGCGGCGCCAGAAATATCGGTTCTGTTTCGTGACCGAGAATATCGCCAAGGGGCAGGATACGCTGGACGAGGTATTGCGCGACTGGATGGCTTCTCCGGAGCACAGGCGCAACATGCTGCATGAAAGCGCGGTCGAGTTCGGCCTGGTGCGCGGACCCGGGCAACTTTGGGTGATGGTGCTGGGGCGGTCGGGCTGTTAGCGGCCGGTCGGGCGGGCTGATTCGCCCTGACAGGCGGCCCCGGGCGGGCGAGCAGGCAAGAGCCTGACACGACCTCAGATCGGCACGCCTGCGATCCAGACCCGTTTCACTGCGCGATCATCGCCCATCATGATGGTCGGAAACAGCGCCTCCCATATATCGTTGGCGCGGGCGCTGCGCTGTGCGATGGCCGGGGTCGAGGCGAGGTCAAGCGCGACAAGGTCGGCCTCCATTCCCGGTGCAATATTGCCAATCTGCCCGCCCATGTGAAGCGCCTCGGCCGAGCCGGCGGTTGCCAGCCACAAAAGCTGTGCGGGATGCAGGGCGGTGCCGGTAAGCTGGCCGATTTCATAGGCGGCGGCCATGGTGCGCAGCATCGAAAAGCTTGAGCCGCCGCCGGTATCGGTGGCGAGGCCGACGCGCTGTCCCTCGGCCATGCGTGCGGCCATGTCAAAAAGGCCCGAGCCGATGAAGGTATTCGAGGTCGGGCAATGAATGAGTGCCGCGCCCACCTCGCGTAGGCGATCCCGTTCGCGCGGCTCAAGGTGGATCGCGTGGCCATAAAGCCCGCGCGCACCCAAAAGCCCGTGGGCCTCATAGGTATCGAGATAATCGCGTGCCTCCGGGTAGAGGGATCTGACCCAGGCGATCTCGTCGGTTTGTTCGCTCAGGTGGGTCTGCATCAGGCAATCGGGATGTTCGCCCCAGAGCGCGCCGAGGGCGGCAAGCTGATCACGGGTCGAGGTCGGCGAAAACCGGGGGGTGATTGCATAGGACAACCGATCAACCCCGTGCCAGCTTTCCAACAGCGCCTTGCTTTGGTCATAGGCCGATTGCGCCGTATCACACAGGTCGGCCGGGGCGTTGCGATCCATGCAGGTCTTGCCCGCCACCGCCCGCACCCTGCGCGCCTGTGCCGCCTCGAAAAAGGCGGTGACGCTGGCCGGGTGGACCGTGCAATAGCTGACGCAGGTCGTGGTGCCATTGGCCAGCGTCAGGTCGAAATACCGGTCGGCAATCCCGCGCGCATATCCGGGGTCGCCAAAGCGCATTTCCTCGGGAAAGGTATAGGCATTCAGCCAGTCAATAAGCCGCTTGCCCCAGCTGGCGATCATCGCGGTTTGCGGATAGTGCACATGCGCATCGACAAACCCCGCACAGATCAAGGCATCGCCCAAATCGACGCGCTGCGCCTGTGGGGCCTGTGCAGAGAGCGCAGCCGCCTGGCCAAGCGCCGCAATCTTGCCGTCGCGGATCAAGACCGCCTCATGCACCTCCGCCGCGTCGCCGGGCGTTGGGGTGCCGAATGGCGAGGCCGCAAAGCTCAGGATCTGACCGGTAACAAGTGTCTCGGGGGGCATGGGGCCTGCTCTGGTTGCGAAACTGTTGAATTTCAGGATAGGGCCGCCTGCAATCGGGGTAAATCGGCCTATTGTCATTGTTTTCCCGAAGCTGCTTCTTTAATCCTGCCCCCAATGTGCGACAGGGGGACGTGAAATGGCAGAGCATGACTATGACCGCGACCCCGAGAGCGAGCGCGAGGACGACGATTACCCGCTGAACAAACAGGCGGTGGCGCGGATCATCGAGGCGGTCGATGCCGGTGATCGCGATCTGCTTGTGTCCGAGATGGAACCGCTGCACGCGGCCGACATCGCCGACCTTCTTGAACAGATCAGCAGTGGCGACCGCCGTGGCCTGATCGAGCTTTATGGCCGCGAGTTCGACGGCGACATCCTGTCGGAACTTGACGAATCGATCCGCGAAGAGGTGATTGGCCTGCTGACGCCCGAGGTTCTGGCCGACGCCGTGCGCGAACTGGATTCCGACGATGTCGTCGATCTGGTCGAGGACCTTGAGGATCTCCAGCAGGCTACGATCCTGAGCGCGCTGGAAGACAGCGACAGGATCGCCGTCCAGCAATCGCTGACCTATCCGGAATATTCCGCCGGCCGCCTGATGCAGCGCGAAGTGGTGATGGCGCCCGAACACTGGAGCGTGGGCGACGCCATCGACTATATGCGCAATGTCGAGGAACTGCCCGAGCAGTTCTATCACATCATCCTTGTCGATCCGCGCCTGCACCCGGTCGGCAATGTCACGCTTGGCCGAATCATGGCGGCACGCCGTGAAACGCCGCTCATGGATCTGGTGGAAGAGACCTTTCACACCATCCGCGTCACCCGCGACGAGGGCGACGTGGCCTATATGTTCAACCAGTATCATCTGATCTCGGCCCCCGTGGTCGATGAGGATGACCGTCTTGTCGGGGTGATCACCATCGACGACGCCATGGCGGTGCTCGACGAGGAGCACGAAGAAGACATCATGCGCCTCGCCGGTGTCGGCGAGGGCGGTCTGAACGACAGCGTGATCGAGACCACCAAGCGGCGTTTCCCCTGGCTGGCGGTGAACCTGGCAACGGCGGTGCTGGCCTCGCTGGTGATCGCCCAGTTCGAGGCAACGATTTCCCAAATCGTCGCACTCGCCGTCCTGATGCCGATCGTTGCCTCGATGGGTGGCAATGCAGCCACCCAAAGCCTTACCGTGGCGGTGCGCGCGCTTGCCACCAAGGATTTGACCGGCTCGAACGTCTGGCGGGTGCTGCGGCGCGAAATCATGGTCGGGATGATCAACGGGCTGATCTTTGCCTTTACCATGGGGGTCGTCGGCATCGTGTGGTTCGGCGGGCCGGAACTTGGCTATGTGATCGCCGCCGCGATGGTGATCAATCTGGTCGTTGCCGGGCTTGCGGGCTCGGCGATTCCGGTTTTGATGGACCGCATGGGCATTGATCCGGCGCTTGGCTCGGGGACCTTCGTGACCACGGTCACCGATGTTGTCGGCTTCTTTGCCTTCCTGGGACTGGCTGCGGTGTTTTTGGTATGACCGATCTGACTGAAATCAAGGCGGCCGCGCGCAAGGCCGCGTTCGCGCGCCGTGCGGCGGCCCATGCGGCGCGCCCGCTTGCCGAGGCGGCGCTGCTTTCAAGCGTTCTCGCGGGCTATCGCGGGGTGCCTCTCTCTGCCTATATGGCGATCCGCTCCGAGATTGACCCCCTGCCTGCCATGCAGGAGGCGGCGGCGCATGGCCCGGTCTGCGTGCCGGTGATCCAGCGCCTTGGCCTGCCTCTCAAATTCTCCCGCTGGCATCCGGATTGCGCCCTGCGCGAGGGGCCGTTCGGTGCGATGATCCCGGCCGAGGACGACTTCATCACGCCTGAAATCCTGATCGTGCCGCTGGTGGCCTTTGACCGGCAGGGCGGGCGGCTTGGCTATGGCGGCGGGTTCTACGACCGCACGCTCGAACTGCTGCGCGCGCAGCGCCCGACACTGGCGATTGGCTTTGCCTATTCCGCGCAGGAGGATACGATGCTGCCGCTGGAACCCACCGACCAGCCACTTGACATGGTGGTCACGGAAAACGAGGTGATCGAGTTTGGCCCGCGAGCATGATTATACCGCCCGCGTCGTCTGGACCGGAAACCGGGGCGAGGGCACGGCGCATTACAAAGGCTACGATCGCACCTGGAACGTCGAGACCCCGGGCAAACCGGTGATCCGCTGCTCCAATGATCCGCTCCTGGGGGGCGATCCAACCCTGCATAACCCCGAAGACATGCTGATAGCGGCGCTCAGCGCCTGTCACATGCTGTGGTTCCTGCATCTGGCCAGCGACGCCGGTATCGTGGTTCATGCCTATCAGGACGATCCGCTTGGGGTGGGTGAAACCGATTCCACCGGCGCCAGCCGTTTCCTGCGCGCCACGCTGCGCCCCTCGATCACCGTGCCCGCTGGGACCGATCTCAAAACGGCCGACGCCCTGCACGGCGAGGTCCACAAGACCTGCTTCATTGCCCGGTCGATCAACTTTCCGGTAAGCTATGACGCCCGCTACCGGATCAGGGCATGACGCGTCGCCCCTTCTTCTTGGTGCAAATACTCCCGCCGGAGGCGTCCTGCCTGCGCCATAACAGCGGCCATATGCGGTTTGAGCCTTGCCCTTGGCGGCTTGCGCCAATAACACCGACAGCATGAAAATACTGTTTTTAGGCGATGTGATGGGCCGTGCGGGACGCGCGGCGGTGGCCGAAACCCTGCCGCGCCTGCGCGTAGAGTGGCGGCTGGACTTCGTTGTGGTCAATGGCGAGAACGCCTCGGGCGGAATGGGGCTGACGGGTGCCCATGCCCGTGGGCTGTTCGAGGCGGGGGCGGATTGCGTCACGCTGGGCGATCATGCGTTCGATCAAAAGGACATGCTTCAGGCGATCGGCAATGACCCCCGCATCATCCGGCCGCTGAACTTTGCCAAGGGGGCGCCGGGGCGCGGGCACCGGGTGTTCACCGACGGGCGCGGCCGCAAGGTTCTTGTGGCGCAGGTGCTTGGTCAGGTGTTCATGAAGCGCCCGTTCGATGATCCGTTTTCGACCATCGACGAGGTGCTGCGCGCCCATCCCCCCGGTGGGGCGGTACAGGCGGCGATTGTCGAAATCCATTGCGAGGCGACCTCGGAAAAGATGGCCGTCGGGCATTTCTGCGATGGCCGTGCCAGTCTTGTGGTCGGCACCCACACCCATATCCCGACCGCCGATGCCCAGATCCTGCCGGGCGGCACCGCCTTTCTGGGCGATGCGGGCATGTGCGGCGATTACCTTAGCGTCATTGGCATGGAAAAGACCGAACCGATGCGCCGTTTCGTGACCGGTATGGGCAAGGAACGGTTCACCCCGGCGCTTGGCCCGGCCACCGTGTCCGGCGTCTATATCGAGACCGATGACAAGACCGGCAAGGCCATCAAGATCTCGATGGTGCGTCAGGGCGGGCGCCTGGAGCAATCAGGCCCGTGAGCGCGCGCGCCGGTCTGACGCTGGCGCTGATTGCGATAGGGGCGGGCTGGGGCCTGTCGGTCGCGCTTGCCAAGATCGCGGTCAGCACCGGACATCAGCCCTTTGGCCTGATCTTCTGGCAATTGGTGATCAGCGTGCTGGTGCTTGGCGCCGTCACCCTTGCGCGCGGCAGGCGGCTTGAACTGGGGCGCGCCTATTGGCGGTTGTTTGCCATGGTTGCCCTGTTCGGCGCGGTGCTGCCGGATGTATTTTT
>NZ_CAJXIP010000178.1 GCF_913054395.1 uncultured Roseovarius sp. | reverse complement strand
AGCAGGCCATCATAATCGCTGTCCGGATCTGCCTGAGCTGCAAAGTCGGCTTGAGCACTGGCGATCATGTCTTCCGTATAGGGAACACCAACTAGAGCATTGGTTGAAATCAGATCAGCCACATATTTGCCATCGATGACCGTATCTTCCAGGAAGCCATATTTTGGCATCACGGTTTCGGGCACCACAGACTGAGGGTCGCGCAAGTGATCAACATGCCATTCATCCGAATAACGCCCGCCTACCCGAGCCAGATCTGGCCCGGTCCGCTTGGACCCCCACTGGTGGGGGTGATCATACTTGGACTCGGCCGCCAGTGAATAGTGACCATAGCGCTCGACCTCATCCCGCATTGGGCGGATCATCTGGCTGTGGCAGGGGTAACACCCTTCACGCACGTAGACATCACGGCCAGTGAGTTCCAGCGGAGTGTAGGGGCGCATGCCCTCTACATCTTCGATGGTGTTTTCCAGCCAGAACAGCGGTGCGATTTGCACCAGGCCGCCGATGGACACAACCAGCAAGCTGCAAACCAGCAGCAGGGTCGCGTTGGTCTCTAGGACCTTGTGTTTATCGAGAATTGCCATTGCTCCGGCCCTCCTTATTCAGCTGGAACCGCGACGGTAAGGCTGGCCTCTTTGGCCGGCGCCCGACGAACGGTCATCCACAGGTTGTAACACATGACCACTGCACCAGAGAGGAACAGAAGACCGCCCAATCCACGCACGATGTTCATTGGAGTTTTGGCAGCAACGGTGTCAGCGAACGAGTTCACCAAGAAGCCATTGGCATCTACTTCACGCCACATCAGGCCTTCCATGATACCGGTCACCCACATGGACGCCGCGTAGAGCACGATGCCGATGGTGGCGAGCCAGAAGTGCCAGCTTACAAGGCTGAGCGAATAAAGCCGCTCACGGTTCCAGAGCCTCGGCACAAGGAAATAGAGCGCACCAAAGGTGATCATCCCGTTCCAGCCAAGCGCACCGGAATGCACGTGCCCGATGGTCCAGTCGGTGTAATGCGACAGCGAGTTGACCGCGCGGATCGACATCATCGGCCCTTCAAAGGTCGACATGCCGTAGAACCCGATCGAGATCACCATCATCCGGATCACCGGGTCGGTGCGCAGCTTGTCCCAAGCCCCCGAGAGCGTCATCAGACCGTTGATCATGCCGCCCCAGCTGGGCATCCAGAGAATGATCGAGAACACCATGCCAAGCGTCGCCGCCCAATCGGGCAGGGCCGTGTAATGCAGATGGTGCGGACCGGCCCAGATATAGATGAAGATCAGCGCCCAGAAGTGGATGATCGACAGTTTATAGCTATACACCGGGCGTTCGGCCTGTTTCGGCACGAAATAGTACATCATCCCGAGGAAACCGGCGGTCAGGAAAAAGCCCACGGCGTTGTGGCCGTACCACCATTGCACCATGGCATCCTGCACGCCGCTGAACACCTGCACCGATTTGGACCCGAAGATCGAGACCGGAATGCTGAGGTTGTTCACCACATGCAGCATCGCAACCGTGATGATGAACGACAGATAGAACCAGTTGGCCACATAAATATGCGGCTCTTTGCGCTTGACGATGGTCCCCAGGAACACCGCCAGATAGGCCAGCCAAACAACGGTCAGCCACAGATCGACATACCATTCCGGCTCGGCGTATTCCTTGGACTGCGTGGCGCCCAGAAGATATCCGGTCGCGGCCAGAACGATCACAAGCTGATAGCCCCAGAATACGAACCACGCCAGGTTACCGCCCCAAAGCCGCGCCGCGCTTGTGCGCTGCACGACATAGAACGAAGTCGCGATCAGGGCGTTGCCGCCAAACGCAAAGATCACCGCACTGGTGTGCAGCGGACGCAAGCGGCCAAAATTGGCAAACCCCTGAGCCCACTCGAAGTTGAGGCCCGGAAATGCAAGTTGAAAGGCAATGAATGTGCCCGCCAGAAATCCGACAACCCCCCAAAGGGCGGTTGCGACAACCCCGGCGCGCACCACGCCGTCAAGGTATTCGCCCGACAGGTCAACGTTGTCGGTCGGTTCATCGGTATGGCGCAGCGTCCACAGAAAAAGGCCAGCGGCCACAAGCGCCACCGTCAGCGCATTGACCAGATAGGCCAAATCGCGCGCGTTATTGGCCGCTATCAGCGCAAAAAGCGTGATGAGGCCAAGCACGATCAGCTTGATATAGTTCGTCATAATGGGTCCCTTCGTCCTTATCCGCGCGATTCGAACTCTGTCGCGCGGGCGCGTTTAGGCTTATGTCGTAATGCGAGTATACCACCCTCAACGCCTTGATCTGTATCAAAACACTAAATTCCTTTGATTGATTAGCATCAAGGTAGGGGGGCTCGTACAATGCTTATGTTGAAGCGATGTGCGACCTCAGCAAAGGAAATGCAAAAATGACGTACAACAGTCTGTTTTCGGTTTTGACGGATGAAAGTCTGGTCGAAGAGACCTTGGCCCATGCGATTGCAACGGCTGAAGTTCATGATGCACATCTTGATGTGCTGTGCCTTGGCGTCGATCGAAGCCAGGCCGGGTATTATTATGCCGGTGCAAGCGCCATCGTCCTGCAGGAAACCATCGCCCGCGCCCAGGAAGAGGCCGAGGCCATCGAGGCCAAGGTGCGCAACGTTCTGGGCACCACCGCCCTGCGTTGGGGATGCGAGGGTGGCGTCGCACAGCTTGCCGATCTGGGGCGCCACGTGGGGCTGCGGGCGCGATTCTCTGATCTGATGATCATGCCACAGCCTTATGGCGCAGGGCGCGGCGCCGAATTGGAATTTGCCACCGAAGCCGCGCTTTTTGACGGGCGGACGCCGATTCTGGTTGCCCCGGCAGGTGGCGAGCCGGTCGCGCGACCCAAGCGGATCATGGTCGGGTGGAATGAAAGCAGCGAGGCATTAAATGCCGTGCGCGCCGCGCTTCCGCTTCTGCGGGCCGCCGATCTGGTGCATGTGGCGATCATCGACCCGCCCACCCACGGGCCCAACCGCTCTGATCCCGGCGGGTTGTTGTCACAATATCTGGCGCGCCACGGCGTGACCGTCGAGGTGGACGTACTGTCCAAGACGTTGCCGCGGGTGTCGGATGTTCTGTTGCGCCATGCGGGCGATATGGATGCAGATACGGTCGTGATGGGCGCCTATGGCCATTCGCGATTCCGCGAAGCCATCTTTGGCGGCGCCACCCGCTATATGCTGGAACAATCCAAGGTGCCGGTGTTCATGGCCCATTAAAGTTCGGTTCAGGGGACGGTCAGGAGACCCGCCGCCGCCCGGATCGCACGTGTTAGAGCGTGGCGCACCCACGCGCCCCGCTCTAACCTGTTGATTTCGCATATTTGAAAAGCACAAAATCGGCGCCAGCTTTTGTGCGCTATGCCTCAGGCGAGCATGCCGCCATCGCTGTCATCCCCCGCCTCGTCCAGCAGGCGGTTGAAATCGTGGATGGTCACCCGGCGCTTGCCTTCAAGCGTGATCAGCCCATCCTTTTTGAGCGCCGACACCTGACGGCTTACGGTTTCAAGCGTCAGACCGAGATAATCCGCCATCGCCTCGCGGGTCAGCGGCAATTCAAAGGTCATCGGCCCCGCGATGCCCACCATGTTAAGCGAGGCATCCCGGCGCGCAATGATCGCCAGCAATGAGGCGATCTTTTCACGCGCGGTCTTGCGGCCCAACACCAGCATCCATTCGCGCGCGGCATCAAGCTCGTCCAGGGTCATCTCAAGCAGTCGCTGCGCCACATGCGGCGTGTCGGCCATCATGTCTTCGAACGGCTTTTTGCGAAAACAGCACATCACGATGTCGGTCACCGCCACCACGTCATAGGCGGCATCATTGCGCCCCGGACGCCCCACGAAATCGCTTGGCAGCAACAGGCCAACCATCTGGGTCCGCCCGTCTTCCATGGTCTGGGTCAGAGTGGCGATGCCAGAAACGACCGAGCCGACGAAATCCATCTTGTCACCGGACCAGATCACGGTCTGCCCGGCCTCGAAGTTGCGATAGTATTTGATCTGGTCCAGCCGCTCTAGCTCGTCCGCCTCACAGCGTGCACAGACCGCGCGATGGCGGATCGGGCAATCGCCGCATTGGCGGGACGCACTCTGGGGGTCATTCATCAGCATTCAATCATCACTTTTTGGCGGTTTGATCTGGGTCAAGGAAAACACGAAACACGACGCCTAACCCTAGGCCTATGGATACGAAAACTCAACTGGGCAAACTTGGTCTCTTTGACGCCAAAGTGCCGCGCTATACAAGCTATCCGACGGCCCCGCATTTCAATCGCGGCGTCGGAGCGGATGATTTCTCAAGCTGGATCGGGGCGATTCCCGAAAATGGCGAGGTATCGCTCTACGTGCATGTGCCGTTTTGCAGGCGCCTGTGCTGGTTTTGCGCCTGTCGTACCCAGGGCACCCAGACCGACAAGCCCGTGGCGGCCTATCTTGAGACCCTGAAGGCCGAGCTTGCCATGCTTGGCGCGTTGTTGCCCAAGGGCGTCCGATTGTCGCGGCTGCATTGGGGGGGCGGCACCCCGACGCTTTTGTCACCCGGCATGGTCGACGAATTGGCCGGTGCGATTCGCGCTATTGCTCCGTTTACCGACCAGACCGAGTTTTCGGTCGAGATCGACCCCAACGAGATTGATGCCCCCCGGCTTGACGCGCTTGCCGCTGCGGGCATGAACCGCGCCTCGATCGGGGTGCAGGACTTTGACGAGAAAATCCAACAGAGCATCGGGCGGTTGCAGGGTTATGACGTTACCCGCCATGCTGTCGAGGAAATCCGCAGTCGCGGCGTCGGCAGCCTGAATGCCGACATCCTTTATGGCCTGCCGCATCAGACCAACACCCGGATCACCGAAAGCGTGCAGAAGCTTCTGTCGCTCAATCCCGACCGGGTTGCGCTTTATGGTTATGCCCATGTGCCATGGATGGCCAAGCGCCAACAGATGATCCCCTCGGATGCTCTGCCAACCCCGCAAGAGCGGCTGGCGCTGTTTGAAACCGCCCGCAAGCTGTTCCTGTGGGACAACTACGCCGAGATAGGGATCGACCATTTCGCGACCCCCGATGACGGGCTTGCCGTGGCGCAAAAGGCCGGGCGGTTGCGACGCAATTTCCAGGGCTATACCGATGACACCTCTGACGTGCTGATCGGCGTGGGCGCCTCGTCGATTTCGCGCTTCCCGCAGGGCTATGCACAAAACGCCCCCGCCACGGGCGCTCATACCGGCGCCATTCGCGAGGGCCGCTTTTCCACGACGCGCGGCCACCGCTTTAGCGCAGAGGACAAGATGCGCGGCCGGATGATCGAAGCGCTGATGTGCGATTTCCGCATTGATGCCGACGAGATGACGACGTCCTTCGATATTACCCCCGCGGCGCTTTCGGCGATCTTCGATCAGGTCAACGAGGCCTTTCCGGGCCTGCTGCGCACGGATCAGGGCGGGCTCTTCATCCCGCCTGCGGCGCGACCACTGACCCGCATGATCGCACGCAAGCTTGATGCCTATGACATGAATGCCGACGGCCACAGTTCGGCCATCTGAACCCGTCGCTCATCCGATCTTGGGGTCAGCCTCGCACACCAGCCGGTCACGACCGCCTGATGCCTGCCCTTAGATCAAGCGCGGCGGCCAAAAGGGTGCGCGCATACTCGGTCTTTGGCCCAGAGAACAGCGCCTCGGCCTCGTCCTCTTCGACCACGTCGCCCTGCTTCATCACAAGCACCCGGTGACTCATCGCGCGCACCACGTTGAGGTCATGACTAATGAACAGATAGGCCAGCCCGTATTTCACCTGTAGATCGCGCAACAGGTCCACGATCTGGACCTGTACGGTCATATCGAGCGCCGATGTCGGCTCGTCCAGAACCACAAGCTTGGGCCGCAGGATCATCGCACGCGCAATCGCGATCCGCTGTCTCTGACCGCCGGAAAACTCATGCGGATAGCGATCCATCGTCGCCGGGTTCAACCCCACCTCTTCCATCACCTCGGCGACCAGAACGCGTTGCGGCCGCCCGTCCGGGCTTCCGTGCACGCCCATACCTTCGGCGATGATCTGTTCACAGGTCATGCGCGGGCTCAGGCTTCCGAAC
>NZ_CAJXIP010000177.1 GCF_913054395.1 uncultured Roseovarius sp. | reverse complement strand
CTTTTCGCTGAATATTGGCCCGCCTACAAACGCTGGTGGCTCAAGGAAGGCGACGCGGCGCGGCCCAAATACCTTGAAAGCCGTCGCGCACTCGCACAGCACATGCCCGAGATCGTACCGCTTTACGATAGCCTGTGCGACCTGGCGGGCGGCGGCGATAAGGCGTCGCGCTTTCTTAGCTTTTATTGCCCGCCGCCCTATCTTTCGGGCTGTAGTCAGGCGATCTGGCCCGGCGAAGAACCGGTTCTCGTGCGCAACTACGACTATAACCCCAACGCGTTCGACAGCCTGATCCTCAGGACCGGCTGGCAGGGGCGGCGCGTCATCGGTACCTCTGACGGGCTCTGGGGGATGGTTGACGGTATGAACGATGCCGGTTTGGCAATCTCGCTTACCTTCGGCGGACGGCGTGTGGTCGGCGAGGGCTTTGGCGTGCCGCTTATCCTGCGCTATGTGTTGCAGACCTGCGAAACCGCGAAAGAGGCCGGCGCCGTTCTGGCGCGGGTGCCGACCCACATGAGCTATAATGTCACCGTGCTCGATGCCAAACGCAAATATCTGACCGCGATGATGGCCCCGGACCGCCCGGCGGTGATCACCCATGCCGCCGTGGCCACCAACCATCAGGAAAACGTCGAATGGGTCAGCCACGCGCGCTTTACCGCCACGGTCGAGCGCGAGCGGTTTCTGCTTCAGCGCCTGACCCTGCACCGTGACCCCGAAGACAAGTTCATCAGCGCCTTCCTGCGCCCGCCGCTCTATTCAACGGCCTTTTCCGCCGGGTTTGGCACGCTTTACACCGCCGTTTATCGCCCGCGCCTGCAACAGATGGAGATCCGCTGGCCCGGAACCGTCTGGGCGCAGTCGATGGATCATTTTCACGAAGGCGGCCGGCATGTACAAATACCGGGCGCCGCATAGGAGAGACCGATGTCGCATATTTTCCCACGCCATACCAAGCAACTGCCCCCGGTCGCCGCGCGCGGTGAGGGATGTTATCTCTATGACACCAGCGGCAAGCAATATCTTGACGCTTCGGGCGGGGCGGCAGTGTCTTGCCTTGGCCATGGCGACAAGACGATCATTAATGCCGTCAAGACACAGCTTGATAATCTGGCCTATGCCCATACCGGGTTTTTCACATCCGAGCCCGCCGAAACGCTGGCCGATCTTCTGATCGCCCACGCGCCGGGCGATTTGGACCGGGTCTATCTTGTCTCGGGCGGCTCCGAGGCGATGGAAGCCGCGCTAAAGCTGGCGCGCCAGTATTTCGTAGAAAAGGGCGAGCCCAAGCGGGGCCGCCTGATTGCCCGCAAGCAAAGTTATCATGGCAATACCATGGGCGCGCTCTCGGCGGGGGGCAATGAATGGCGCCGCGCGCAATTCGGCCCGCTTCTCATCGACATGAGCCATATCGACCCCTGTTATGAATACCGCCTCAAGCGCGATGACGAGAGCCTTGAAGAGTATGGCTTGCGCGCCGCGAACCTTCTGGAAGAAGAACTGTTGCGGGTCGGGCCGGAAAACGTCATGGCCTTCGCTGCCGAGCCGGTTGTCGGCGCCACGGCAGGGGCCCTTACCGCCGCGCCGGGCTATTTCAAACGCATCCGCGAGATTTGCGATCAATACGGCATCCTGTTGATCCTTGACGAGGTGATGTGTGGCATGGGCCGCACCGGAAGCCTGTTTGCCTGTGAACAAGACGGCGTTGCCCCCGATATCCTGTGCATCGCCAAGGGCCTTGGCGCAGGGTATCAGCCGATCGGCGCGATGCTCTGTAGCCGCCATATCTATGAAACCATCGAGAATGGCAGCGGGTTCTTCCAGCACGGCCATACCTATCTTGGCCATCCCACGGCCGCCGCCGCCGGCGTCGCCGTGGTCAGTGCCCTGCTCGGGCGCAACCTTATCCCGCAGGTAAAAACCCAAGGCGCGAAATTGATGGCGGCACTTGAGGTAGAGTTTGGCCAGCATCCGAATGTGGGCGATATCCGGGGCCGAGGCCTGTTTCAGGGGATCGAGCTTGTCGCCGACCGCGAGACCAAGGCGCCGTTCGATCCCTCGCGCAAGGTTGCGGCGCGGATCAAGTCCGCAGCGTTTGAGGCCGGTCTTATCTGTTACCCGATGAGCGGCACGATTGACGGCAAAACCGGCGATCACGTGCTTCTGGCGCCGCCCTTTATCATCAGCAACGATCAGATCGACGAGCTGGTGGGCAAGCTGTCCGGCGCCATCAACACGGCGCTCAGCGCGTAAAACGGCCACCGCCCTCAGGGTCGGCGAAGGCCACCTGCCTCGATGATATGGGATACGGCCTCGTCCACACCTTCGCCATGGCGCAGGGCGCAGAATAGGAACGGCTTTTGCCCGCGCATCCGCGCACTGTCGCGCTTCATCACCTCTAGCGAGGCGCCGACATGCGGCGCCAGGTCGGTTTTGTTGATCACCAGAAGGTCCGACTTGGTAATCGCGGGCCCGCCCTTGCGCGGAATTTCCTCACCGGCGGCCACGTCGATCACATAGATCGTCAGATCGGCCAGTTCCGGGCTGAACGTCGCCGAAAGGTTATCCCCGCCGCTCTCGATCAGGACCACCTCCAGATCAGGGTGGCGGGCGCGCATCTCGGCAATGGCCGCCAGGTTGATCGAGGCATCTTCGCGGATCGCCGTATGCGGACAGCCGCCCGTTTCAACGCCGATCACCCGGTCCTGCGGCAGGATCTGCATCCGCATCAGGGCCTCGGCGTCTTCCTGGGTGTAGATGTCATTGGTGATCACGCCAATCGACAATGCCGGGTGAAGCGCGCGCGCTATCGCGGCGGTAAGGGTCGTTTTACCGGCGCCAACCGGGCCACCGATCCCGACGCGAAGAGGGCCATTCATCTCACTCATGATCGGAATATCCTTGGCTCCAGAGTTTCGTGTTTCATCGCCGCGATGTCAGAAAGGAATGCGGTGCTTTGCAGGGCATCCAACGGGGTGTCGGCGGTCTCTTCCGCGATTTCATGGCAAAGCGGGGTCAGGGCAGCAAGAACCGCCTGACCTTCGGTCTGCCCCAGAGGCACCAGACGCACCGCCGCCGAGACAAGGTTGCCGACGAAGGCCTGAAGATACATCGCCGCCGTCAAGTTCACGGGTAGTGCCGCGCGCCCGGCCGCATAGCCGACCGCAACCGGCGCACATAGATCAGGCAGGTCATCGCCCCGGATATGGGCGGTGGTTTTGGCAAAGGCATGCCCCTGAAGGCGGGTTTCGCGCAGGCGCTCAGCGGCCCCCGCAAAGGCTTGGGCGGCGGCATCGACCGCAAGCACCTCATCCACGCTGTCACAGGCATGAGCCGCGCGCAGAAGGACGCAATCGTTGCGCCCGCTGCCATGCGCAAGCACATCCGCAAGCCAGCCCTGCAATCCGGCTGCGGTCGTCACACTGCCCTCTTGCACCGCCATTTCGATCCCGTGCGAATAGGCAAAGGCCCCGGTGGGATAGGCCGGTGACAGCCATTGTGCCAGCGTCAGAACCTGAAGGTCAGTGGTCATGCGCGGTGGCCCCGTGATCATGCGCATGTGTGCGCCCATGCCCATAGGCCCCGCCTTCGGGGGTGAAGGGCGCGGTGATCCCGGTCACGGTTGCGCCAAGGTGTTCAAGCATGTGCCGGATCACCGGATCCGCCTCTATCAAAAGGTGATCGGCGCAAATCTGGCAGGGCGTATGGCGGTTCCCGATATGCCAGGCAAGGCGCAGAAGATCCGGGCCGCTCACCCGCACAAGCGCCTCTTGCGCCGCGATCACCTTGATCAAAGCGCCATCGCCAAGCTCAAGCGCATCGCCATGATCAAGCGATGTCGTCTGGGCCAGATCGACAAGAAACGGCCGCCCTGACTGTGTCGTCAGTTTTTTGCGACGCAGGAAGCGGTCGGAATAGCCAAGCTCGCAGGTCTCTGCCGTGCCGGACCAATGCCCGGCGCGGTGCAGGATTTGTGCAATCGGAAGATTGGTCATAAGGCCCCTCAGAACATGAAATAGCGTTGCGCCATCGGCAGCACCTCGGCGGGCTGACAGGTCAGCAATTCACCATCGGCGCGTACCTCATAGGTTTCGGGATGTACCTCGATATGCGGCGTGGCATCGTTCAGGATCAGATCCTTTTTGCCGATGTTGCGCGTGTTGCTCACGGCAAGGGTTTGCTTGGCAAGGCCAAGACGCTCGGCGATCCCGCCCGCCTGAGCCGCGCCGGATACGAAGGTTACCGACGAATGTTCAAGCGAACGGCCAAACGCGCCGAACATCGGGCGCGAATAGACCGGTTGCGGCGTCGGAATCGAGGCGTTCGGATCACCCATCTGCGCGGCGACGATGGTGCCACCCATCAGGATCATCTCTGGCTTGACGCCAAAAAACGCCGGACTCCAGAGCACAAGATCGGCGCGCTTGCCGACCGCGATGCTTCCAAGCACATGCGAAACCCCCTGCGCGATGGCCGGATTGATGGTGTATTTGGCGATATAGCGGCGCACCCGGAAATTGTCGTTATCGCCGGTTTCCTCGGGCAGGCGGCCGCGCTGTTTCTTCATCTTGTCGGCGGTCTGCCATGTGCGGATCAGAACCTCGCCGACACGCCCCATCGCCTGACTGTCCGAAGCAATGATCGAAAACGCGCCGATGTCGTGCAGGATATCCTCGGCGGCGATGGTTTCGCGCCTGATCCGGCTTTCGGCAAAGGCGATGTCCTCGGGGATGGATTTGTCGAGATGATGACAGACCATCAGCATATCAAGATGCTCTTCAAGCGTGTTCACGGTAAAAGGCCGCGTCGGGTTGGTTGATGAGGGCAGGACATGCTCTTCACCGCAGACCTTGATGATGTCCGGCGCATGGCCGCCACCCGCACCCTCGGTGTGAAAGGCGTGAATGGTGCGGCCCTTCATGGCGGCAACCGTCTGTTCCACGAACCCGGATTCGTTCAGGGTATCCGTGTGGATCATCACCTGAACATCCATGTCGTCGGCCACCGACAGGCAACAGTCGATCGCCGCCGGGGTGGTGCCCCAATCCTCGTGCAGCTTGAGCGCACAGGCCCCGCCTTCGACCATTTCAACAAGCGCCGCGGGCTGGCTTGCGTTGCCCTTTCCCGACAAGCCGACATTCATCGCGATGCCGTCAAAGGCCTGCAACATGCGCCCGATATGCCAGGGGCCGGGCGTACAGGTCGTCGCCAGCGTGCCATGCGCCGGGCCAGTGCCGCCGCCAAAACAGGTGGTCACCCCGGAATGAAGCGAATCCTCCATCTGTTGCGGACAGATAAAGTGGATGTGGCTGTCAAACCCGCCCGCCGTCAGGATGCGCCCCTCTCCGGCGATCACCTCGGTGCCGGGGCCGATGATGATATCGACGCCCGGTTGCGTGTCCGGATTGCCGGCCTTGCCAATCGCATGGATAAGCCCGCCTTTGAGCGCGACATCGGCCTTGTAGATACCCGAGTGATCCACGATCAGGGCATTGGTGATCACCATATCCACGGCGCCGCCTGCGCGGGTGACCTGCGATTGGCCCATGCCGTCGCGGATCACCTTGCCGCCGCCAAACTTTACCTCTTCGCCATAGGTCGTCAGATCGCGCTCGACCTCGATGATAAGATCGGTATCGGCGAGCCGGACCTTGTCCCCGGTGGTGGGGCCGTACATCGCCGCATATTGCGCGCGGGGGATTTCACGCGGCATCAGAGATCTCCCATCACTTGGGCGTTGAAGCCGAAGATGCGACGCGCACCGCCGATCGGGATAAGATCGACCTCGCGGCGTTGCCCCGGCTCGAACCGCACGGCGGTGCCTGCCGCAATATCAAGCCGCATACCGCGCGCGGTGGCGCGATCAAACTCGAGTGCGGGATTGGTTTCGGCAAAATGGTAATGGCTACCGACTTGCACGGGGCGGTCGCCGGTATTGGCAACCATCAGGGTGATCGCTGTTGACCCGGCGTTCAGCCTCAGCGTGCCGGGGGCAGGAAAAATCTCTCCGGGGGTCATGCGGGCGGCCTCCTATCTGATCGGATTGTGAACGGTGACAAGCTTGGTGCCGTCAGGAAAGGTCGCCTCGACCTGAACCTCGTGGATCATCTCGGCGACGCCATCCATGCATTGATCGC
>NZ_CAJXIP010000176.1 GCF_913054395.1 uncultured Roseovarius sp. | reverse complement strand
CGCCGTGATCTGCGCGGGCCTTTCAAATTCAACCAGCAAACCCGGAGTTACAGCTTTTCAACAAGCTCCGGCAGGGCGGTGAAGAGATCGGCAACGAGGCCAAAATCGGCAACCTGGAAAATCGGCGCTTCTTCGTCCTTGTTGATCGCGACGATGATCTTGCTGTCCTTCATGCCCGCGAGGTGCTGAATCGCGCCGGAAATGCCAACCGCGACATAGAGGTTCGGCGCGACGACCTTGCCGGTCTGACCGACCTGCCAGTCGTTCGGCGCATAGCCCGAATCGACCGCGGCGCGGCTTGCACCGACCGCGGCGCCAAGCTTGTCCGCGAGGCTTTCGATCAGCGCGAAATCGTCCTTGGAGCCGACGCCGCGACCGCCCGAGACCACGACACCCGCCGAGGTAAGTTCGGGGCGGTCCGAGGCCGCGACCTTGTCCTCGACCCATTCCGAGAGGCCCGGATTGGCGGCGGCGGAAATGGTCTCGATCGGCGCGGCGCCCTGTTCGCCAGCGGCGTCAAAGGTCGATGTGCGGAACGAGATGACCTTTTGGGCATCCCGCGATTTCACGGTCTGAATCGCGTTACCGGCATAAATCGGGCGCTC
This sequence comes from uncultured Roseovarius sp., assembly GCF_913054395.1. Taxonomy (GTDB): domain Bacteria; phylum Pseudomonadota; class Alphaproteobacteria; order Rhodobacterales; family Rhodobacteraceae; genus Roseovarius. The sequence goes on along the minus strand of NZ_CAJXIP010000176.1, from coordinate 5,553 downwards.
GAAAGTGTCGGCATCGACAACGCCAGAGGCATCCGAAATCACCATCACATCCAAAAGCGCCGCGACGCGCGGCAGTACGTTCTTGGCGTCGGTCGTGGCCGGGGCAACGATGTGGCTATAGTCACCGGCAAGGCTGACGATCAGCGCCGCGGTAGGTTCCGCAAGGCGGTGCCCAAGCGAGGCATCCTCGGCGACCAACACCTTGGAAACGCCCGCGATTTTCGCCGCGACTTCGCCAGCAGCGGCGGCAGATGCGCCACAGCAAAGCGCCGTCACATCGCCCAGTTTCGCGGCCGCCGTCACGGCCTTTGCGGTGGCGTCCAGCGCCAGTTCACCATCGGTGACTTCTGCGAGAAGTAGAACAGACATTACACGGCCCCCGCTTCTTTGAGTTTTGCAACAAGCTCGTCCACCGAGCCGACGATGATACCCGCGGCACGGGATTCGGGCTCGGACGTGCCGGTGATTTCAAGACGCGGAGTGACATCGACACCGTAATCGGCGGCGGTTTTCTCATCCAGCGGCTTTTTCTTGGCCTTCATGATGTTGGGAAGGCTCGCATAGCGCGGCTCGTTCAGGCGCAGGTCGACAGACACGATGGTCGGCATGCTGACCTTGATCGTCTGAAGACCACCGTCAACCTCGCGGGTCACGACCGCATTGTCGCCGTCGATATCAAGCTTGGAGGCAAAGGTTGCCTGGCTCCAGCCCAGGAGCGCCGACAGCATCTGGCCGGTGGCGTTCATGTCGTTGTCGATTGCCTGCTTGCCGCAGAGCACGACGCCGGGCTGTTCCTCGTCGATCACCGCCTTGAGGATCTTGGCCACGGCCAAAGGCTCGATATCGGTGTGAACGTCATCGGCGGCCACAACCAGAATGGCGCGATCGGCCCCCATCGCCAGCGCGGTGCGCAGCGTTTCCTGGGCCTGCTTGACCCCGATCGAAACGGCGATCACCTCATCGGCCTTGCCCGCCTCTTTCAGGCGAATGGCCTCTTCAACGGCGATCTCGTCAAACGGGTTCATCGACATTTTGACATTGGCTAGATCGACACCGCTGCCGTCCGCCTTTACGCGGACCTTCACGTTATAATCGATCACGCGTTTGACAGGTACGAGCACCTTCATTGGCATGGTCTCCCTCAGATTGGTGAAGAGCTGACGACTCTTCGGTAAAGCTAACTTGCGCGTTGATACCGGGTCTGGCGCAGATGAAACAGGGCAAAATCGTCACGTTAGCGTCTGACGACGTCGCGTTTCAGGTTTTGAACGCAATAATCTTGCGAGAGTGTTTCAAGCGACGGCCTTGCGGCATTTAACGGTTCGCGCCCGGAACCCACAAAACATCATCCTTGCCACCATCATTGGCCATGCGCGAGGCCACAAAGAACCAGTCGCTCAGACGGTTGAGATATTTTACCGCCGCCTCGTTCACCTGCTCTATCGTGGCAAGTTCGACCGTCAGACGCTCGGCCCGGCGCGACACGGTGCGGCACAGATGCAGATGAGCGGCAAGCGCCGAGCCGCCGGGCAGGATGAAACTGCGAAGTGGTTCGAGATGCTTGTTCATCGCGTCGATCTCGGCCTCAAGCCGGTCAACCTGACTCGCGGACATGCGAAGCGGCGGGTACTCGGACTCTGCATCCTTGTCCATGTCCGGACGGCACAGATCGGCGCCCAGATCGAAAAGATCATTCTGGATGCGCGCCAGGGCCGCGTCGGTGTCACCGGCGGCGGCAAGCCGGGCAAGGCCGACGGTCGCGTTGACCTCGTCAACCGTGCCATAGGCGCTCACACGGGCCGAATGTTTGGCAACGCGCGAGCCATTGCCAAGCGCGGTTTCGCCCGCATCGCCGGTACGCGTGTAGATCTTGTTCAATACGACCATGGATTCAGCCCCCCTGTCTGCGGAAATAAACGAAAATCAGGATCAAGACGATGGCGACGGCCTGTGCAATCAGACGCCATTGCATGAATTTGTTTGACCGCTTGGCGTTCTCGACCCCCTCCTTGCCGAAGCTGCTGATCCCGCGGATCAGGATCACCGCCACGGCGATACAGGCAATGGCAACGAGGATGAAAAGCGGGTCTTGCAGCATGGGATCGTCCTTTCCGAGTCGGTCCTTTATCGCACATCTAGGCGGCACGGGGCGAAAAGCGAAAGGGAAAACATGACGCAGCCCCCGCGCGAGGCCGACAGACCGGGGCCGGACGACCCGCTAGCCTTTGCTCAGGACCCAATCGAGCGCCCGCGCCGGAAGCACGCGGCGCAGCGTTCCCATCGCATGGGTCGGCGTCGTCACGTAATAGCGAACCTTCGCGCGCCGCGCCTCAAGCGCATGCACCAAGGTCTTGGTCACTGCCGAGGCGGGCCATTGCGGCCCCTTGCTGCTGCCGCTGTAAAGCTGATCCAGAAGGGTTGCGCGATATTCCTCGACCCGCGCGGAATTCTCCCAGTCGATCCATTTTTCGAACTGCTTGATCGCATTGGCACGAAACGGGGTGTCGATCGGGCCGGGATCAATGATCGAAACCTGAATACCGGTGCCCACAAGCTCCATGCGCAACGCATCGCTCAGGCCCTCGACGGCAAACTTGGTCGCCACATAGGCCCCGCGCCATTTCATCGCCACAAGCCCAAGCACCGACGAGCATTGCACGATCCGTCCCGAGCCCTGCGCCCGCATCACCGGGATCACCCGGCGGGTCAGGTCATGCCAGCCGATGAAATTCGCCTGAAAGATCGTCCGCATGGCTTCGGTCGGGATATCCTCGACCGGACCGGCAATCGCATAGGCGCCGTTATTGAACAGCGCATCAAGCCGCCCGCCCGTCGCCTCAAGCACCTCGGCAAGGCCCGAGGCGATGCTTGCCTCGTCCTCGTAATCAATCCGCGGGCTTTCAAAGCCCTCATCGCGCAGCCGCGCGCAATCCGCCTCTTTGCGGCAAGAGGCAAACACCCGCCAGCCGCGTGCGCGAAGCCCGTGCGCCGCGTCATATCCGATGCCCGTGGAACACCCGGTGATCAATACAGTTTTTTCAGTCATGGAGCCGTTCTGACCCGCGACGGCGCCCGATGCAAGCCCAGTTTACCGCCCTCCAAGGCCGATCCGCCATCCCCCGGCCCCCGCTTGCGCCCTGCCTGTCAGTTGGTCGTTTCAGGCACGGCCAGTGTGCCCCCGACACCCCTGCCAACCGTCAGCCCCAGTTCTTGAAGCGAGGTAATGGTGCGCGTCGCGGAGGCCTCGGGTGCTACGGCGCCCCCCTGTGCGATTTCGATCACATTCACCCGCAACGGGCGCGGTTTCGGGCGCTTGTTGTCAAGGGCCGCGCGTGCCTGAATGGAATTCGCTATCGGAGCATAATCGGCCCCGCCGCTGAGTTCGTAAAACGCCCAGCCCAGAAATGCAAAACTCACAAGAATAAAGCGCCACATCGCGCATCCCCCACATAACTCACACTAAATATCTAAAAGCTCGGCAGCCCTGATCATGATATCCGATTCGCGGATTGGATTTAGGGGCAATGCGGAAAACTTTCCGCGCTGTGGTTTCTATGTGCTTTACGTGAATTCATGCCGGGGGTATCACCGCATCTATGAGTGATTTGCTGGATGACCCCAACATGCTGCCCGAGGCCGTGTCAGAACCGTTACGCCGGGCGATCGGCGACCGGTATCTGACCTATGCGCTTTCCACGATCATGCACCGCGCCCTGCCCGACGCGCGCGACGGGCTCAAGCCGGTGCACCGGCGCATCCTTTATGCGATGCGCGAACTGCGGCTGAGTTCGACCGGGGGCTTCCGCAAATCCGCCAAGATAAGCGGCGACGTGATGGGCAACTATCACCCGCATGGCGACGCGGCGATCTATGACGCCATGGCCCGCCTCGCCCAGGATTTCGCGGTGCGCTATCCGCTGGTCGACGGTCAGGGCAATTTCGGCAATATCGACGGCGATAACCCCGCCGCCAGCCGCTATACAGAGGCCCGGATGACCGCCGTCGCCGAGGCGCTGCTTGACGGGCTGAACGAAAACGCCGTTGATTTTCGCGACAATTACGATGGCACCCTGACCGAGCCGGTCGTGCTTCCAGCCAGTTTCCCGAACCTTCTGGCCAACGGATCAAGCGGGATCGCGGTTGGCATGGCCACCAATATCCCGCCTCATAACATTGCCGAGCTGGTCGATGCATGTCTGCATCTTATCAAGACGCCGGATGCGCGTGACGACACGCTTTTGAACTATATTCCCGGCCCTGACTTTCCCACCGGCGGGATCATCGTCGAGCCCGCCGAAAATATCGCCCAGGCCTATCGCACCGGGCGCGGGTCGTTCCGCCTGCGCTGTAAATACGAGATCGAGGATCTTGGTCGTGGCCAATGGCAGATCGTGGTCACCGAAATCCCCTATCAGGTGCAGAAATCCAAGCTTATCGAGAAGATCGCCGAGCTGATCCAGACCCGCAAGGTGCCGATCCTCGCCGATGTGCGCGACGAAAGCGCCGACGATATCCGCCTTGTGCTTGAGCCGCGCTCGAAGAATGTCGAGCCCGAGGTTCTGATGGGGATGATGTATCGCAACTCGGATCTCGAAGTGCGGTTTTCGCTCAACATGAACGTGCTGATCGACGGGGTCACCCCCAAGGTCTGTAGCCTCAAGGAGGTGCTGCGTGCCTTCCTCGATTTCCGCCAGGAGGTGCTGATCCGTCGGTCGCATCACCGGATGGAAAAGATCGACCACCGGCTTGAGGTGCTCGAAGGGCTGATCGTCGCCTTTCTCAATCTCGACCGGGTGATCGACATCATCCGCTATGACGACGACCCCAAGGCGGCGCTGAAACGCGAGGATTGGGGCAAGACATTTGTGCGCGCCACATCCGAGGCCGATTATGTTTCGCCCCCCCTGGGCAGCGAGGACGGGCTGACCGAAATTCAGGCCGAAGCGATCCTGAACATGCGCCTGCGCAGCCTGCGGCGGCTGGAAGAACTTGAACTCAAGCGCGAGCGCGACGCCCTGATGGCCGAGCGCGCAGGTCTTGAGGACCTACTTGACGACCCGGCCCTGCAATGGGGCGCGATTTCGGATCAGTTGCGCGAGACCAAGAAAACCTTTGGCCAGAACCACATCTGGGGCCCGCGCCGTACCCGCTTTGCCGAGGCCGGCGAAGTCGAAGAGGTGCCGCTGGAAGCCATGATCGACCGCGAACCGGTCACCGTGGTGTGTAGCCAGATGGGGTGGATTCGGGCAATGACCGGTCACATTGATCTGAACCGCGAGCTGAAGTTCAAGGATGGCGATGGTGCGCGCTTCATTTTCCACGCCGAGACCACCGACCGGTTGCTGGTCTTTGGCAGCAACGGGCGGTTCTATACCGTCAGCGCCGCCAATCTGCCCGGTGGGCGCGGCATGGGGGAGCCGCTGCGCCTGATGGTGGATCTGCCCAATGAGGTCGAGATCGTCGACATCCTGATCCACAACCCAGAAGGAAAGCTTCTGGTGGCCTCTTCGGCAGGCAACGGGATTATCTGCGCCGAGAAGGACATCGTGGCCC
>NZ_CAJXIP010000175.1 GCF_913054395.1 uncultured Roseovarius sp. | reverse complement strand
ACCGGGCACATGGGGGTCACGGCGGAAAACGTGGCGGATGAACATGACATCACCCGCGTGCAGATGGACGAGTTTGCCATGGCGAGCCAGACCCGCGCCGCAGCGGCCATCGAGGCGGGCTATTTCAAGGATCAGATCGTCCCGGTCGAGGTGAAAGTCAAACGCGATCTGGTGCCGTTCGAGGTGGACGAGCACCCGAAAGCCACTTCGATGGAGGCGCTGGCCGGGTTGCGGGCGGTGTTCAAGAAGGACGGTCGGGTGACGGCCGGCAATGCATCCGGGATCAACGACGGTGCGGCCGCGCTGGTGTTGGCACGCGCGGATGCGGCAGAGAAGGCGGGGCTGAAACCAAGGGCGCGCGTGCTGGGCTACGCCCATGCAGGGGTGCGGCCAGAGGTGATGGGGATCGGACCGATCCCCGCCGTCGAGCAGTTGTTGAAGCGGATCGACATGACGGCCGGCGATTTCGACCTCATCGAATCCAACGAGGCCTTTGCCGCGCAGGCGCTGGCGGTGAACAAGGCGCTGGGGCTGGATGCTTCCCGGGTCAACCCCAATGGCGGCGCGATTGCGCTTGGCCATCCGGTTGGCGCCACCGGGGCGATCCTTGTCGTCAAAGCGCTTTACGAGCTTGAGCGCACGGGAGGCAAACGCGCGATCATCACCATGTGCATCGGTGGCGGGCAGGGCATCGCAATCGCGATCGAGCGCCTCTGATCCGAAGGACCGCAGGCATGAAAGTGCCGAATTCGGCAAGGCTTTAAGCTGTTCTTCACGACGATGTCGGATGGTAGCGTTCTAACATCCCGGCATGGCGGAGGGCGGGCATGAGCCTTGCCAATAAGCTGGCAGAAGAGCGGCGCGCCCGGTTGGCCGCCGAACGGCTGCTGGAACAGAAACAGGCGGAATTACAGTCTGCCAATCGTAAACTGGGCAAGCATGCGCGCGCCCTGTCGCATGAGATCGACGAAACCCGTGCCGAGGTTTTGACGGTCCGTGACGAAAACCTGCGCGTCAAATCCGACCTTCATGTGGCCAATCAGAAAGTGGCGATCGCCGAGCGCCGCTTGTGGCATTCGATCGAAACCATTCAGGACGGGTTTGCGTTTTTCGACAATGACAGCCGCATGATCGCCGCCAACAAATCGTGGATGGCGGTGTTCGACGGCATGGAGGTGGTTCAGCCAGGCGTCAGCTATATCGAGATATTGCAGCTTATTACCGAAGAAGGGATCGTGAATATCGGCGATATGCGCCCCGTCGAGTGGCGCGAGAAGATGCTTGACCGCTGGCAATCCAGTACCCCGGAACCCGAGGTCATCCGCCTTTGGTCGGGCGAATATATCAAGCTGATTGATCAGCGCGGTCATGGCGGCGATGTGGTTAGTCTGGCGCTGAATATCACCGACACGATCCGCCATGAAAAAGAGCTTCAACAGGCGCGCCGCAAGGCCGAGGCCGCGAGCCGCGCCAAATCCTCTTTCCTCGCCAACATGAGCCACGAAATCCGCACCCCGATGAATGGCGTCGTGGGCATGGCCGAACTACTGGGCGATACCGACCTTACCGATGAACAGCGCCTTTATGCCAGCACGATCAAACATTCCGGCGAGGCCTTGCTGGTGATCATCAACGATGTGCTGGACTATTCCAAAATCGAGGCGGAAAAGCTGGTTCTGCATCAAGAACCCTTTGACCTTGAACGCTGTATTCACGAACTGATGACCCTGCTTCAGGCCAATGCCCGCGACAAGGGGCTCGAGCTTTTGGTGGATTACGACATGTTCCTGCCGACGCGGTTTATCGGCGATCCGGGGCGTATCCGCCAGATCATGACCAACCTTCTGGGCAATGCGGTCAAGTTTACCGAGACCGGGCACGTATTGATACGGGTCACCGGCATGCCGTCGGCAGAGGGCGAAAAAGCATGTATCCACATCGCGATCGAGGATACCGGCATCGGCATCCCCGCAGAAAAAATCGACCATGTCTTTGGTGAATTCAATCAGGTCGATGATGAAAGCAACCGGAAATTCGAGGGCACCGGCCTTGGCCTTGCCATATCGCAAAAGCTGATCCGGATGATGGATGGCAAGATCTGGGTCGAATCCGAGCAAGGCAAAGGCTCGACCTTCGGGTTTTCCCTTTCTTTGCCGGTGGCCGAGGCGGAACAAGACGATTGCCTGCAATTGCCCAAGGGATTGAGCCGCGCGATGATTGTCGAGCCGCAGGAAGTGACCCGTTCGATCCTTGAACGTCAGCTTGCGATTCTCGGGGTGGGGTCGGTCTGTTGCAAGAATGGCGCCGAGGCACTGGCACAGATCGGCCCCGGCACCGACCTTGTTCTGACCGATCACAACATGCCCGGAATGGACGGGATCGAGCTTGCAGAGGCGCTGCGCGAGGCGGGTCACAAGATGCCGGTTATCCTGCTCAGTCACAACACCGGTTTTGCCGAACAGGATCCGGGGCGGGTGCATCTGGCGGCGGTTCTGCAAAAACCCGTGCCCCGGCGAGAGCTGTTTCAGGCGCTTTCCGCATTGGCCAAAGGCGAGCCGCCCAAAATGTCAGCGCCCGAAGAACCCGTGATCGACAATAGCCCCGGACGCGCGATGCGGGTGCTTGCGGCAGAAGACAACAAGACCAACCGTCTGGTGTTTTCCAAGATGGTCAAAGATCTGGATATCGACCTGAAATTTGCCGAAAACGGGCATGAGGCCCTGGCATTCTATCAATCCTTCAAGCCCGATATCGTGTTCATGGACATCTCCATGCCCGGCATGGACGGCAAGGAAGCGACCCGGCATATCCGCCAGATCGAGGCCGTGACCGGCGTGCATGTGCCGGTTGTCGCGATGACCGCCCATGCGATGGAGGGCGACGAGATCGGCATCCTTGCCGCCGGGCTTGATCACTACCTGACCAAGCCGCTGCGCAAGACTACGATTGCGGATCACATCATTGACGCCTGTCCGCCCGATGTCCGCACCCCCGCGGGCGAGAACCTTCAGGCGTCGGGATAATCGCGCAGGAACACCCAATTGTCGCCCTTGGACAATTCGGCGTTATAGCGATAGCCGCCGCTGTCGAAATCCTTGAGGGCCTCGGGATCGCGCAGGCGGTGCTGGATCATGTAGCGGGCCATCGCGCCGCGCGCGCGTTTTGCGTAAAAGCTTACGATCTTGGGGATTCCGGCCTTTTCTTCCATGAAGACCGGCGTAATCACCCGCAGGTTCAGCGCCGCCAGATCGACCGCGCCGAAATATTCCTGGCTGGCACAGTTCACCAGGACATCGCTGTTAACCGCCTCGCCCTGCGTGTTCAGCGCCTTGGAAATGGTGTCGCCCCAATAGTCGTAGAGGGATTTGCCGCGATCTGTTTTCAACCGGCTGCCCATTTCAAGGCGATAGGGTTGAATCGCGTCCAGAGGGCGCAATACCCCGTAAAGGCCGGATAAAATCCGAAGGTGATCCTGTGCCCAGGCCATTTCATCGCCGTCAAGCGATCCGGCCTCAAGCCCCTGATAGGTATCCCCGGCAAAGGCGAGCGCGGCGGGCTTTTCATCCATCTTGCCGAAGTCGCCAAACCGGGCGGCGTTAAGACGGGCGAGGTTTTCGCTTATCTTCATGAGCTTTTGCAGATCGCCCACGCTTAGGCCACGGGCGACCCCTGCTAGCGCGTCTGCCTCTGCCTGAAAGGCCGGGCGCGTCGGGCTAACCCCGTTAACCGGACCCATGTCCAATTTCTTGGCGGGCGAGACAACAACCAGCATGCGCAAATCCCCTTTTCAAGCGTTTCGTGTGATCTAGTGCGCCGCGCGCAGAACGTCCAGAAAGGCATCGCCAAATCGCTCGGCGCGCTTGTCACCAAGGATGCGCTCCATCTCCTGGCTGGTACTCGGGCGCGCACTTGCCACCCGTGCCAAAAGCGAGGTCGAACAGCTTAGCGGCTTGTCGATCCCACCCTCGCCGCGCGCCAGATCGACCTGCGCCTGAAGCAGGCGATCATAGACTTCGCCGGCATCGCGCCCGGCAAGCTTGCGCCGTACCGGGTGCATCGCCTCGGCGGCGCCATTGATCACCTCAAGAAAGGCATCGCCATAGCGTTCAAGCTTTTTCGCACCGACGCCGCCGATCCTCGCCATCTGATCCAGGGTGGCGGGCCGGGTTTCGGCCATCTCGATCAGGGTGCGGTCGTTGAACACCACGTAGGCCGGTACCTTGGCGGCCTCGGCCAGCCCGCGACGTTTGGCCTTGAGCGCCGACAAAAGCGGCGCATCCTCGTCCGAGACAAGCGCACGCACCGCCGGGCGGCTTGCTTTGCTCACAAGAGTGTCGCGCCGCAGGGTGATGCTTTGTTCGTCCCGAAGGATCGGGCGCGCGGCTTCGGTCATGCAAAGCGCGCCGTGGCGTTCGACATCGGGGCGGATAAGGTCGTGGCCCATCATCTGGCGAAACACCCCTTGCCAGCCGCGCTTGTCGATGTCGCGCCCGACGCCAAAGGTCGGCAGGGCATCATGTCCGCGTGCGCTGATCTTATCGGTGGCATTGCCGGTCAGGATATCAATCAGATGGCCCGCACCAAAGTTTTCGCCGGTCCGCAGGATCGCCGAGAGCGCCTTACGCACCGCTTCGGTGCCATCAAAGGTTTCGGCGGGGGTGTCGCAGAGATCGCAATTACCACAGGTAAAATCGGTTTCTCCGAAATACCGCAATAGGGTCGCACGGCGGCATTCAAGCGCCTCGGCCAGCCCCAAAAGCGCGTTCAGCCGTCCGTGATCGGCCATCCGGCGTTCGGGCGGGGCAAGGCCTTCGTCGATCTGGTTGCGGCGCAGGCGGATATCGTCGGGGCCAAACAGCGTCAGCGTTTCGGCCGGGGCGCCGTCGCGGCCCGAGCGGCCGATTTCCTGATAATAGGCCTCGATGGATTTCGGCAGGTCGGCATGCGCGACCCAACGGATGTCGGGCTTGTCGACGCCCATGCCAAAGGCCACGGTCGCCACCACGATAAGCCCGTCCTCGGAATTGAAGCGCCCCTCGACATGGCGCCGGTCCCCGGCCTCCATTCCACCGTGATAGGCACAGGCGTTGTGCCCCGCCTCGCCAAGCGCGCGCGCAAGGGTTTCGGTCTTGGCGCGGGTGCCGCAATAAACAATGCCCGACTGGCCCTTGCGGGCCCCGGCGAAATCAAGGATCTGGCGGCGGGGATTGTCCTTGGCAGCAAAGGCAAGGTGGATATTGGGGCGGTCAAAGCCGTGCAAAAAGGTCTGGGGCGGGTGCCCGTCGAACAGCTTTTGCACGATTTCGTCGCGGGTTTCGGCGTCGGCGGTGGCGGTAAAGGCGGCAATTGGTACGTCAAGCGCCTGGCGCAGCGCCCCGATCCGAAGGTAATCGGGACGGAAATCATGCCCCCACTGCGATACGCAATGCGCCTCGTCCACGGCAATCAGGTTTACGCCGATGCGGCGCAGCATCCCCATTGCGGACCCGGCAGCAAGGCGTTCGGGCGCGATGTAAAGCAGCTTGAGCCGCCCGTCCTCCAGCGCCTGCCAGACCTCGGCCGTTTCTTCTTCGGTATTGCCGGACGTCAGCGCGCCCGCCTCAACCCCTGCTTCGCGCAGCGCCCGCACCTGATCGCGCATCAGGGCAATCAGTGGCGAGATGACCACCGTCACCCCGTCGCGCATCAGCGCAGGTAATTGAAAGCAAAGAGATTTGCCGCCGCCCGTCGGCATGATGGCCAGAACGTTCTGGCCGTTGGCGACGGCATCTACGATCTCTTCCTGACCGGGACGGAACGCATCATAGCCGAAAATATCGCGCAAAAGCGTGGCGGCGCCGGGCATGAGATATCCTGTAAGGTTTGTTGTTCTGCTCTTACCGGAATCTTTTCACACTCCGATTCGCGGGACAACCCTTGATCAGTAGAACGCCGACGCATTGTTGATCAGGATGATGCGAAGCGCATAGACCGCCACAAGCACCACCAGAGGCGCCAGATCAATACCCTGCATATTTGGCAGAATGCGACGCACTGGGCCATACACAGGTTCAAGAATACGGTTCAGGAAATACCAGATCTGCCCAACAAGCTGCTGATGCAGGTTCAACACCTGGAAATTGATCAGCCAGCTCATAATCACATGGGCGATAATGAAAAACC
>NZ_CAJXIP010000174.1 GCF_913054395.1 uncultured Roseovarius sp. | reverse complement strand
CTACGCCTCTGCGGCGCGGCTTCCGGGCGGGGTCATGGCGATCATCATTTCGACGGTGCCGATGTTTTCGCTGCCCATTGCCCTGGCCCTTGGCAACGAGCGGTTTGCCTGGCGCCGGATGCTTGGGCTGACCCTCGGGCTTGGCGGTATCGCACTTTTGATCGGTCCCGAGGCAAGCCTGCCTGACCGGGCGATGGCGGCCTTTGTCCCGCTCGCACTTGTGGCGCCGCTGCTTTATGCGACCGAGGGCAATCTGGTGGCACGCTGGGGCACGCAGGGGCTGGATTCGGTTCAGGTCCTGCTTGCGGCCTCGCTGCTTGGGGCGGTGCTTATGCTGCCCCTGGCCTTGCTCAGCGGCCAGTGGATTGATCCGCTCGCCGGGATCGGGGCCCCCGAGGCTGCGCTGGTGGCGGGTGCGATCATCCATGCGCTGGTTTATGCGGGCTATGTCTGGATGGTGGGGCGGGCCGGGTCGGTCTTTGCCGCGCAGACCAGCTATCTTGTGACTGGTTTCGGCGTGCTCTGGTCGATCCTGTTCCTGCAAGAGGTCTATTCGCCACACATCTGGGCGGCGATGACGCTAATGCTGGGGGGAATATTCCTTGTTCAGCCGCGCGCGCGGATCGGGCTTGCCCCGCTGCCTGTCATCGGGGACACTGGAGGGAAACCACACGAGGGCTCTGATCCGTGATCGAACTTTTGGGTCTGTCGCAAACCGGACAGGCATTTCTTGCATTGGCCGTCGTTGCGGCGATGTTTGTGCTTTTCGTGCGTGAAACCTATCCAACCGAAGTGGTGGCCATCGCCGGCGTGGCGCTTCTTCTGATCCTTGGAATCCTGCCCTATCAGGCCGCGCTTACGGTGTTTTCCAATCCAGCGCCCTGGACCATTGCCGCGATGTTTATCGTGATGGGCGCATTGGTGCGTACCGGTGCGCTTGATGCCTTTACCTCGCTTGCGGACCGTCAGGCGCAGGTCAACCCGCGCGCGGCCATCGGCATGCTGCTTGTCGCGGTGGTCATTGCTTCGGCCTTCATGAATAACACGCCGGTCGTCGTGGTGATGATCCCGGTGTTTGTCCAACTGGCGCGTACCCTCAAGATTCCGGCCAGCAAGCTTTTGATTCCGCTCAGCTATGCCGCCATTCTTGGCGGTACAACCACGCTGATCGGCACCTCGACCAACCTGCTTGTGGACGGGGTTGCGCGCACCGAGGGGATGACGGCGTTCACCATTTTCGAGGTAACACCGCTTGGCATCGTCCTGGTGATCTGGGGCGCGATCTATCTGCGGTTCTTCGGGCCGTTCCTGTTGCCTGCGCGCAACAGCATGGCCGATATGCTGTCGGATCGCTCGCGGATGAAGTTTTTCACCGAGGCGGTGATCCCGCCCGAAAGCAACCTGATCGGGCGCGAAGTCTCCGGTGTTCAGCTTTTCAAACGCGAGGGCGTGCGCCTGATCGACGTGATCCGGGGCGATCAGTCGCTGCGCCGTGATCTGAGCGGGGTCACGCTTCAGGTCGGAGACCGCGTGGTCCTGCGCACGCAGATGACCGAACTGCTCAGCCTTCAGCGCGACAAGAGCCTCAAGCGGGTCGATCAGGTGTCGGCGGTGGAAACCAGCACGGTCGAGGTGCTGATCACGCCGGGCTGCAAGATGGTCGGGCGCTCGCTTGGCGGGATGCGCCTGCGGCGGCGCTATGGCGTCTATCCGCTGGCGGTGCATCGCCGTAACCAGAACATTGGCCGCCAGCTTGATGATCTTGTGGTGCGCGTCGGCGATACGCTTTTGCTTGAAGGGGCGCCCGAGGATATTCAGCGCCTGTCACGCGAAATGGATATGGTCGATGTCTCGCATCCTTCGGCGCGCGCGTTCCGGCGCGGACATGCGCCGCTGGCGGTGATCGCGCTTCTGGGGATCGTGATTCTGGCCGGGCTTGGGGTGGCGCCGATCCTGGCGCTTGCGGTGATCGCAGTGGCGGCCGTGCTTTTGGCGCGCTGCATTGATGCAGATGAGGCGTTTTCCTTTGTCGACGGCCAGTTGCTTGCGCTGATCTTCGCGATGCTGGCGATTGGCGCCGCACTTCAGGCCTCGGGGGCGGTCGAACTGATCGTCGGGGCGATTGCGCCCGCCTTGTCGGTCTTGCCGGGCTTCTTGGTGATCTGGGCGATCTACCTGCTGACCTCGATCATGACGGAACTTGTGTCAAACAACGCCGTCGCGGTGGTGGTCACGCCGATTGCCATCGGTCTTGCCGATGCGATGGGGATTGAGGCGCGCCCGCTGGTGGTTGCGGTCATGGTCGCCGCAAGCGCCAGTTTCGCTACGCCGATCGGCTATCAGACCAACACGCTTGTCTATGGGCCGGGGGGCTATCGCTTTACCGACTTTCTGCGCGTCGGGGTGCCGCTCAACCTGAGTGTCGGCTTGTTGGCCTCGGCGCTTATCCCGCTGATCTGGCCGCTTTAAAGGGGCCAGACCATAAGGATTGCCGGGATGGATACGGCGACCACGATGATCTCGAGCGGCAGCCCCATGCGCCAGTAATCGCCAAAGCTATAGCCACCGGGGCCAAGGATCAGCGTGTTGTTCTTATGGCCGATCGGTGTGAGAAAGGCGGAAGAGGCGGCAACGGCGACGGCCATCAGAAATGGATCGGGCGAGACATTGAGGGTCTGCGCCATCTGAATGCCGACCGGGGCTGCCACGATCGTGGTGGCGGTGTTGTTGAGAACGTCAGACAGGCTCATCGTGACAATCATCAGCACGCTCAGGACAACCCAGGGCGCATAGCCCTCGGTCAGCCCGACAAGGGCGTCGGCAATCAGTTGCGTCCCGCCCGCATCTTCAAGGGCCGCCCCGAGGGGAATCATCGAGCCCAACAGCACGACGACCGGCCAGTTGATGTGATTGTAAAGCTCGTTCAACGGCACGATCCGTGTAAGCACATAGGCGACAACCACAAGCCCCAGGGCCACGGGAAGATAGATCAGCCCAAGGCTGGCGGCGACGACGGCGGCGCCAAAAAGGCCAATGGCGGCCCATGTCTTGCGATCCTGGGTGACGGTCAGCCCGCGATCGGCCAGTGGCAGGCATCCCAACCACTCGGTCACATCGGCGCCGGTGTCCTTCGGAACCAGCAGCAAGAGGATGTCACCCGCAAGGATCGGTGTCTTTCGCACCTGTTGGGTGATCTTGCGGCCCTGTCGGGAAATGCCCATCAAAACAGAGCGCTGCCGCCAGTGCAGGCCAATTGTCAGGGCGGATTTTCCGGTGATACGGGCATCCGTGGGGACAACCACCTCGATGATATCGAGCCCTTCACCCGCCGCGTGAAGCTGATCCTCGCGCTCTTCATCGGCAAAGGCGAGTGACAGGGCGGCACGAAATTCGTCAATCGCTGCCGGAGCGGCCTCAAGCACCAGGGCATCACCTTCGCGAAGGTCGGCATTCATCGCCGTACCGTAAAGCCGCTTGCCATTGCGGATCAGCCCTAGGATGGCGACATCGCCCTGGCCGGCGTCTTGCTCGAGTTCGATCAGGCGTTTGCCGATATGGGAAGAGTCGGGCGGCACGGTCAATTCGGCGATATATTGCCCGATTTCAGTGGGTTGGATGGTGGCGTCGGATCTGTCGGGAATCAGCCGCCAGCCGATCAGCGCCACAAAGATCAACCCGGCGATGGCCGTCACGCCGCCAACCGGGGCGAAATCGAACATTGAATAGGGCGCGCCGAGGGTCTCTTCGCGGATCGCCGCGATAATGATGTTGGGCGGCGTTCCGATCAGCGTAGCCATGCCGCCAAGGATCGTCGCAAAACTAAGGGGCATCAGGCTAAGGCCCGGTGAGCGCTTGGCTTTTCGCGCCGTCTGGACATCCACCGGCATCAGAAGGGCAAGGGCCGCGACGTTGTTCATAAAGGCAGACAGGACGCCGCCAATTGCCCCCATCAGGGTGATGTGGGTGGCCAGCGAGCGGGAACTGTCGATCAGGGTGCGGGTGATCAGGAAAACCGCCCCGGAACGCATCAGTCCGGCCGAGACCACCAGCACCAGCGCCACGACCAGAGTGGCGGGGTGGCCAAAACCGGCAAAGGCGTCAGCGGCGGGCACCACGCCGATAACCACACCGACCATGAGCGCGGAAAATGCAACGATATCATAGCGGTACTTTCCCCAAAGCAGCAGGGCAAACACCAGGCCAAAAAGGCCAAACAGGATGATCTGATCAGGGGTCATGGTGCGCTTTCAACATACCACTGACCCAATCGCATTGCGTCCCCAAAAGCAACCGGCTTGCGAGGGGGTACTGCTCTGGCCTATAGAGACGCAAATCAAGGATTTCAATTCGGAGGCAAAGTATGGCCGGCCATTCTAAATGGGCAAACATCCAACATCGCAAAGGCCGCCAGGACGCTGTTCGGGCCAAGCTTTTCTCTAAGTTTTCCAAAGAGATAACGGTTGCCGCGAAAATGGGCGACCCGGACCCGGAGAAAAACCCGCGGCTGCGCCTTGCCGTCAAGGAAGCCAAGGCCCAGTCGATGCCCAAGGACAATATCGAACGCGCCATCAAAAAAGCGATGGGCGGCGAGGGCGATGATTACGAGGAAATCCGCTATGAGGGCTATGGCCCCAATGGCGTGGCGGTGATCGTCGAGGCGATGACCGACAACCGCAACCGCACCGCCAGCACCGTGCGCTCGACCTTTTCCAAGAACGGCGGCAACCTCGGCGAGACCGGATCGGTCGGCTTCATGTTCGAGCGCAAGGGCGAAATCAGCTATCCCGCCGAGGTGGGCGATGGCGACACGGTGATGATGGCCGCGATCGAGGCGGGCGCCGAAGATGTCGAAAGTTCTGAGGACGGGCATATCATCTGGTGCGCCGACAGCGATCTCAACGAGGTCGCCACCGCGCTTGAGGCGGACCTTGGCGAGAGCACGTCGACCAAGCTTGTGTGGAAACCCGTGACCACCACCGAGATGGACCTTGAGGGCATGCAAAAGCTGATGAAGCTTGTCGACGCACTTGAGGATGATGATGACGTGCAACGCGTCACCACCAATTTCGAGGCCTCAGACGAGGTAATGGAACAGCTTCAGGACGGGTGATCCGCCTATCGTTCGGGACGTGAGGCTCACCCGCCCTATGGGCAACTGAAAGCATTTGACGTCCGGCGCGGGGTTCCTGTGCCGGACGTTTTCGTCTCAGCCGGGCGGATAGAGCATCCGGCGCGCTGACCGGCGTAATGCGCGGGTCACAGGGCCAAGCGCCGCGCCCAAAAGACGGCTTGATTGCCAGTAGAGCGGCGTGTCAAGCGCGGCATCGGACAGAAGCGGCACAAGCGCGCCCGTGGCAAGATCATCCGCCACCAGAATCTCGGGGTTGAGGCCCCAGCCGATCCCAAGCCGGGTGGCGGCAACAAAGCCCGTTGCCGAGGGGATCATGTGACAGGGCGGCGTAACGGTGCGCCCGAGGTGGGAGGCGATCCATTGATCCTGAAGGCGATCCTTGGCGTCAAACCGCAGCATCGGCGCGGCACTTATCGTCTCGGGCGTAACACCTTGCGTAAAGTGGCGCGCAACGAAGCCGGGGCTTGCGGTCGCGATATAGCGCAGGTTGCCAAGGGCGATGGCCTCACAGCCGGGCAGTGGCTTGGGGCGGTTGGTCAGCGCGCCAAGCACCTCGCCGCGCATCAGGCGGTCGTGGGCGGCGTCCTGATCGTCGATCACCAGATCGAACAGATGCCCGGGGATATCTGCCAGGGCGGCCGGCAGCCATGTGGCAAGGCTATCGGCGTTCACCGCAAGACGCAGCCGGGTTTGCGGCGCCGGGCCAAGGGCGGTGAAATGCTCTGTAAGCCTGGCCTCGAGAAGGGCGACCTGATCGCCATGCGCGGCAAGGCGAAGCCCGGCCTCGGTGCCGGTCGAGGGCTGACCGCGATGCACAAGCTGGACACCCACGCGGGTTTCAAGCGCCTTGAGGCGTTGGGAGATTGCTGATTGGGTCAGGCCGAGTTCGGCTGCGGCGCCATCGAAGCTTCCGCAGCGCAGGATGGCGCAGAGGGCGGCAAGCTGTTGCGGATCGAGATTCATAAGAAATCCTTATGCAGCATATGCATTATGCATTTGAGTAATGCTACGGGCCGCTTTAGGCAAGTCGGCACGACCAAAGCAGGCGGCAGGCAAGGGATCACGACATGCAGGC
>NZ_CAJXIP010000173.1 GCF_913054395.1 uncultured Roseovarius sp. | reverse complement strand
CCATTTCACATAACCCATTACGGCCCCCTTACATAAAATTCATCGTATAGATAATCAGCGCGATTACAGTGATCGGCACGATGTAGACAAGCCAGATCAAACGCCGCCTTAGCGAGTGTTCATATTGCGCCATTCCTGTCTCAATATAGGTATCCTTGTCGCCGGGCCTACCCGTGTCCCGCCAATCCTCAAGCAATTTTCGCCGCCGCACCGACCGCGAGTAAAGCGAGATGCCGACATAGATCACCGTCAGGACGATGAATCCGAAAACCACCAATCGCAGCAACGCCAACATCTGCCTGTTTCCCGATCCAAAACCGCGCCCGCGCCGCAAGTCGCGGCAATCTCGAAGGGTCTTAGCGTAGAATCATGCTAGAATGCACCCCGCAACAGCCTGAAAAGGAGCTTTCCATGTGTGACGCATGTATCATGAACGCGGTCAAAGACAGGATGCTGTCGCGCCGCGCCTTTTTCACTACAACCGCAGCCGCCGGTGCCGCCACCGCGCTTGGCCCCTTTCATGCGCCCCCCGCACTGGCCGCCGGGCATGGCACAGTCGAGGACCTGACCCATACCTATGACTCCGATTTTCCGACCTATTTCGGCAAGCCCGGCATATCGAGCGAGCAGAACTTCAAATTCTCCGAACATGGATTTAACCTCATGACACTGACGGTGAACGAACACACCGGCACCCATGTCGATGCGCCGCTCCATTTCTCGGCGGATGGGGCCTCGGTCGATGAGATCCCGCTTGGCAACCTGGTGGCGCCGCTCTGTGTGATCGACATCGCGGCTAAGGCCGCCGAAAACCCTGATGCACAGCTCACGCCCGATGATCTAAAGGCGTGGATCGCCGCCAATGGTGACATTCCCGACAATGCCTGCGTTGCACTTTATTCCGGCTGGGGCACCAAGACCGCCACCGACGGGTTTCGCAATTTCGACGGTGAAGCCATGCATTTTCCCGGCTTTCACGTTGAGGCGGCGCA
This sequence comes from uncultured Roseovarius sp., assembly GCF_913054395.1. Taxonomy (GTDB): domain Bacteria; phylum Pseudomonadota; class Alphaproteobacteria; order Rhodobacterales; family Rhodobacteraceae; genus Roseovarius. The sequence continues at coordinate 5,223 of NZ_CAJXIP010000173.1, read as the reverse complement.
AATGCTGCTTGAAACCGGTGCCTCGTCGCTTGCCAGTGATACGCTCTCGCTCGACCAGGGGATTTCGGCCGATTTCGCCACCCATTACGCATGGCTGCCCACGGGCCGTTTCGGGATCGAATGCATTGCCAATCTTGACCGGCTGCCCGCCTCGGGGGCGACGATTGTCGTGGGGGCGCCCAAGCATCGCGGCGGCACCGGCGGACCCGCGCGGATATTTGCGATGGTCTGAAACGGGCGCACATGGGGCCGGACCATCACACCACGCCTGACAGGCTTGTGACGTGACATTTCGACCGCGGGACTTAGGGTGGGGGCATTGTTTTCGCCGTGACCGGAGGGTCTATGCGCTATCTGCTTGTCCTGTTTATCCTGATCGTTCCCAGCCTTGCGATGACGGGCGAGCCCGCCGTTGATGCCCCGCGCTGTCACGCGGAAATCCCCTGTCCGCTTGGGGATCGGTCCTATCACGTGAAAGAGCCGGACGATTGGGATGGCATATCGCCGCTTCCGGTGCTGCTTCATTTTCACGGCTGGATGCGACAGGGCACGCTGATCGTGAAACATGGCCGCATTTCCGGCGCGACCCGGCGGCGCGGCGTTCTGCTTTTGGCGCCGAACGGGGCGGGCAAGACCTGGAATTTCTGGACCTCCGACACTGATGATGTGGCCTTCGCGGCGGCCGTGATCGAGGATGCCGCCAAGCGCTATCCGATCGACCGCAGCCGGATTTACGTCTCGGGCTATTCCTATGGCGCGGCGATGGCATGGCGTTATGTCTGTGAAAACGGCGGCGGGGTCGCGGCGCTTCTGGCGATTTCGGGCACCCTGCGCCAGACCGAAACCTGTCCCGCCGCCCCGGAAGAGATCCGCCATGTGCACGGCACCTCGGATACGGTGATGGATTTTCCCTTTGGGCCGGGTGGCGACACAACCTATCCGGTCAAACTCTGGCGCGAGAGGCTTGAGTGTAACGGCCCGCCGCGCGACCTTGGCGCATGGGACATCACCCGACACAACAGCTTCAGGCGCACCCAATGGCGCGACTGCACCGGCGGGCGGGTGACGCTTGACGTGCACGAACGCGGCCACTTTATCCCGCGCGGCTGGATCGCGCGCCAGCTTGACGAGCTGTTGGATCTGCCGCCGTCTTACCCATAAGCCGCCGCTTGACGCAAATTTTGCAGCAATGGGATGACCTTGCGCGCAGAACCCTCTATGAGCAGGGGTGAAATCCCTGACCTCACGGCTCTGCCCCCATGACAAAAAAGCCCGCCAAGATCAAAGTGCCGCTCTATTCGGCCGCCGACCGTGACAACCTGCGCTGGTTCTGGGGAAAATACCTCAGGAAACGGGCGCCCTGGCTTTTGCTGGTGTTGTTCATGATCCTCGTGCAGGGGGTGGTCTATCAGCAATTCCTGTCGATCACCGAGAATGGCCTTCGGGTGATTTTCGAGAATGGCACAGCGCGTGAACTGGGCATGGTCTGTCTTGCGGTGTTCTTTCTTTTCGCCGTCCGCGGCGCCATGGGCTATCTCGTGCCGCGCATCACCGTCTGGATCAGCAACGGCGCAGTCTTTGAAATGCGCCGCGATCTGATCGCACACATGATGGATCTGGATCTTGCCTATTTCGAGCGCACCAAATCCGGTGAGATCATTCAACGGCTTGTGACGCAAACCCAACAGCTTGGGCATTTCGTCGGCCTTTCCACCGCGAACGCGGTGCGCGATGCGGTGACGGTGGTGATCGTGTCGACCTATCTGATCTACAAGAACCCCGTACTGTTTATCGCCGCCATCGTGGTGTTGCCGTTCATCATCTGGGTGATGAATTTCGTTTCGGCCCGCGTCAAGCTGGTTCAGGGCGAGGCCGAACATGCGCTTGGCGACTACATGAGTGGGATCGAGGAAACCGTAAGTGGCATGCGCACGGTCAAGATTTCCAACCAGGAACAGGTCGAGGCCGCGCGGCTTGAAAAAGGCACCAGCAGGATTCGCGATCTGGCAACCCGCGTGCAGCTTACGCAGGCCCTCGTCATGCCCTCGATCGACCTTAGCTCGGCCTTTGTCTATGTGCTGGTGATTGGCGGCGGCGGGTATATGGTGCTGAGCCCCGATTTCGACATGGATGGTGCGGGCATCATCACCTTTCTGCTTGGCATGGTGCTTGTGTTCGATCCGGCGCGCCTTTTGGCGCAATACCTCGGCATTCTTCAGGCGCATGTCGTGTTGCTCGAACGGGTGCGTAACCTGTTTCATGAAAAGCCAAGCATCACCGACGCACCTGGAGCGGTTGCAGAATTCAACACCGGCGGCGATATCGCGCTCGATCAGGTGCGGTTTTCCTATAGCCCGGAACAGCCTCTGTTTGACGGGCTGTCGATGACCTTCAAGGGCGGACAGGTTTCGGCCATCGTAGGTGCAACCGGATCGGGCAAGACCACGATCCTGTCGCTGTTGTCGCGGCTTTACGATGTGCAGGGCGGCCAGATCACCATCGCCGGCACACCCATCGACAAGGTACAGCTTCGCGCCCTGCGCGGAGCGTTTTCCGTGGTGGCCCAGGATATTGTGATCTTCAACAATTCGATCTGGGAAAACATTCGCTACGTGAACCCCGAGGCGACCGACGCGGATGTCTGGCAGGCCGCTGAACACGCCGAAATCGCCGATCTGATCCGCAAGCGCGGCGATGCCCCGGTCGGCCCCAAGGGCGCGCAATTGTCGGGCGGGCAAAAGCAACGCATCGCCATCGCGCGCGCCTTTCTTGTCGATGCGCCGATCCTGCTTCTCGACGAAGCGACAAGCGCGCTTGATCAGGGCACCGAGGCGCGGATCAAATCGGCCCTTACCCGCCTGACCCAGGGGCGCACGACCATCGTCGTGGCGCACCGCCTGTCCTCGATTGCCGATGCCGATTGCATTTATGTGCTGGAGGCCGGTGCACTTGTGGAACAGGGCCAGCATGACGAGCTGTTGGAAAAGAACGGCTATTATGCCCAGCTTTATCTAGCCCAGAAGCAGAGCTATTCCGCTAGTTAACGCAAGCCGTCTTCGCCGGTGACCTCGGCCACGCTCAGCCCGCCCATACGGTCGTGTATGCGTCCGCCGCGCGCCATCGCAAGGATGAACAAAAGCTCGTCGGCACGCGGCCCGTCGGGCAGGCCCACCTCCATCCCGTCAAAATGGCTGCGCACATAGGCGGCGTTGATATGACCAAGCGGCACGTCGATGCGCGTGCCCGGCCCGCCCTGTTTCATCGACGAGGGCACGATTGCCTTGGCCTCGCCAAGCCGCGCGCGCATCGCATACCCCCCCGGCACATGCCAAAGCGCGGTATGTTCCAATTCGCCGCGCTCGCCCGCCATGGCGGCCTTGCCATAGCCGTCGATACCAGTGATCCCGCCCATCGCCTCGATCAACCGATCGGTCATCATCAGGCCGAGCGGCTTGAGATCGTCCATCGCCGATTGCAGATCGCCGGTGTACCCGCCCGCAAACGGGTTTTTGACAAGCGCCGCGATTGCCCCCCTCCGGCGCGGCTGTTTAGGCGCCGGGCCGCCATCGTGGTAAATGTCCTCGATGAAAATCGCGGTCTTGCGCAGGGTGAAATCAGGCATCAATGGTCTCCGTTCTATCCAGGGTTTTCACGGGCAGATCACCGACAATCCGGCACTGGCCCTCAAGCATCAACACCGCCCCGGCAATCAAGCCGCCCGCAAGGCAGGTCTCGGCGTAGGTAACCCCGGCCCCAAGCGCACGATCCACATCGGCGGATGTCAGATGGCCGACCGCACACGTCACAAGCCGCGCGCCAAGATCGCTGTCGGGCGATACCTCGATGGCGGGCAGGCGCGTGATCTCGGGATGACCCGGACAATCGACCGCATTGGCGATCATCGTAGCGGCGGCATCGGCGGCGGCGGCAGTCGCGGCAAGCACGGTCACACTCTCGGCGATACCGCGCGACAGGCTTCGTCCGCCGCGTCCCGACGTGGCAAGCCCGCGCACCGCGTGATCATGGCCAATCGTCAGTTGCGCCACCGGATCAGCAGCCACAACGCCCTGCATCACCTGACCCTGCGTGAGGTGAAAGGCGATATCGCCACCGTTGTTCACATAGGCCTTGACGATGCCCGGACCATCACAGAGCGTCGCCAATATCTCTTCGGCCCCGGCCCCGGCAACGGCCGCCATGGGCGTAACGAACTGCGGCGTGAAGGGGGCAACCGCGCGCGCCATACGCCGCGCCACGCGGCCCTTTGGGGGCTGCCCCGTCGCCATCCGAAGGCGGGGAAGTTCGTCCACGATTTCCTGTAACAGCCCATCGAACCGGGCGGCGGCGCGGGCATATCCGGCCTCTTGTCCCGGTCCCGTGGCCCCGACGATCATGTCAATCGGCCCGTGGTTCAGGTGAAGGCGCCCGCCCGAGATCCGAGTGATCTGCGGCCCGGTCACTCGCCGCGCTCCGGGGTCGAGCCAAGGGCACGGAATTCGCCACCGTATTCGCCGCCCTTCTCAAGGATATCGGTAATCGAGCGCACAGCCCCGTCGTGCCCGCCAAGCGCGCGATACTCATCCCGCGGCAGGGTGAATTCAAGCGGCGCGACAAGCGCCGGGGTCGGCACATAGCCAAAGCTGCGCTCGGGCATTTCCAGCACATCCACCATAAGGGTGATCCCCCCGCCGGGCCAGACATAGGCCGCCGCCCCGCCACAGGTTACGCGGGTCTTTCGTGCCTGCACCGAGCGCGTAAGGCGTACCGGGTTGCGGGTCACACCAGAGCGCAGCGACCCCCCGGCTCCTGCCTGAAACATCACCTTACAAAGCGCAGGTTCACAATTCTCGGCGATCAGATCGACCGACGCGACAAGCGCCTCGGGCAGGGGCGCGGGCTGTGGTACAAGATCATCGTCAAGCACGTAGAACCCGTGATGCTCGCCCGTGGTCGAAACCATCAGCAGGCGAAGCCCCGGACGCGCGCCCTTTTTTTCCCACCACGGGTTGAGGATGCTCAGCGGGTCTTCGATATCCGTCCCGCCCCAGCCGCGCCCGGGCCCGGCGACCTGAAAATACCGCCCCGGAGTCGAGCGGCGCCCCTTGATGCGAATGCCGGTATCGGGCCAGCCGAGAGCCTTGCCGGCCTGATGTTCGCTTACCACCCCGGTGATATGGTCATCGACAACGACCACCTCATCGACAAGCCCCTGCCATTGGCTGG
>NZ_CAJXIP010000172.1 GCF_913054395.1 uncultured Roseovarius sp. | reverse complement strand
CGCGCTTGGACGAGGCATAGATAAGTTCGTGATTGACAGGCGGTGTCTCGGACAGGATGCCGAGCCAGCCGAACGGATAGAGTTTTTCATATTCGCGCCGCACATCCAGGGGGATCGACTGGCGGCTGACGCCATGAAACCCGTCGCAACCGGCAATGAAATCGGCGTCGATCCGGCGGTCCTTGCCATCGACCGTAAAGGTAACATGGGCGGCGTCGGTATCCGCGCCATGAATGACAACGTCCTCGACCTCATAGATGATCTTGCCATTCGCCGCCTCGCGTGCCGCGTAAAGGTCGCGGGTCACCTCGGTCTGGCCATAGACGATCACCGACTGTCGGGTATGGGCGGCAAAATCAATCCGGAAGGTCTCGTTCTCGTAAGAGACCAGCGCGCCATCATGGCGATAGCCTTCGGAATGCAGGCGTGTCGCCACACCCGCTTGTTCCATGAGCCTCACCAGCCCCTGTTCAAGCACACCGGCGCGAATGCGCCCCAGGACATAGTCCTTGGTCTTGCGTTCCAATACGACGCTGTCGATGCCATGCACATCGAGAAGTTGCGACAACAAAAGGCCCGACGGCCCGCCGCCAATGATGGCAACCTGTGTACGCATGTGATCCCCCTCCGCTCCTTGTGTTGAGCATGCATTGCCATTACGGTTATGTAAAATGAGCATTTCGCAGCTATACTTGCAAAAAATGGAAACTATATGATTGATAGACGGCTCAAGGTGCGCCACCTTCAGGCCTTCGTTGAAATTGCTCGACAAAAAAGCCTGAAACGCGCCGCCGAAATCCTGAACCTGACACAGCCCGCGATTTCCAAGACCCTTAAGGAGCTTGAGGACATTGCCGGTGTCACCCTTCTGGAGCGAAGCCGGGGCGGCGTCGTGATGACGCTAGAGGGCGATGTTTTCCTGCGCTATGCCACCAGCAGCCTGACGGCGATTGATCAGGCGATGACCAGCATTTCGGCAATCCGCAAAGGCGAGCGCGGCAGAGTGGCGGTCGGCGCATTGCCAAGCGTGGCGGCGCGGATGCTGCCGCAGGCGGTACAGCTTTTCACGCGCCTCGCGCCCAATGCCACGCCACAGGTCGAGGATGGCCCGCATGGGTTTCTGGTGGATCGCCTGCGCGCGGGAAAGCTTGATCTTGTGATCGGTCGGTTGGGCAAGCCGGACACGATGAAGGGGATCTCGTTTACCCAGCTTTATGCAGAGGATGTCGTGGTCGTCTGCGCCCCCGGTCATCCGTTGGCCGAGGCCGGCGCGCTGACCGATATTGGCGATTATCCGGTGATCTATCCGCCAAAAGATGCCGCCATCCGCCCGCTGGTTGACCGGATGATGATCGCAGACGGGATGGGCGATTTCCCCCGTCGGATTGAATCCGTTTCGGCCGCCTTCGGGCGCGGCTTTACGCTTGGCGGGGATGCGCTCTGGATCATTTCGACCGGGGTGGTGGCCGGTGATATTGCCGCCGGGCGTTTGATTGCCCTGCCGATCAAGACAGGGCTGACGGCGGGGCCGATCGGGGTCATGGCCCGCGCCGAAGACGACCTGACCCCGCTTGCGCAAATGTTTCGGCAAGCGGCGATTCGGGCGGTCGAAGACCTTGCGCTTTCCTAGGGCTCAGCGCAGCCCGTTGCGCGCAATATGGGTGGCAAGATCAAGGATCACCTGGCCGCGCGCCTTTGCAATCGCCTGTGGCCCGCCTGCCGGATCAAACGGCACGGCAAGGTCAAACAATCCCGCGCGCTCGCGCCCGCCATCGCTGACGCCGACGAAATACTGACCCGAGGCGCGGAACTGACCGTCGGCACCGGCGACGAGGCTTTCAAAACGGGTTTCAAGTCGGGCATCGGGAAAGGCCTCGAACGGCCAGGGCGCCGAGGCGACACGTGCGCCGGTCAGTTTTGACAGGTTGCGTGCCAGATCAAGTGCAATGGCACGTTCGGGCGAATCTGCCCAAAGCGCGGTGCCATCGGTGACAAGCTTGCCGTCGGCATCCTGGATTGCGATCTCATCGGCAGCGGCATAGCTTGGCAGGGATACCTCGCGCACCTCGACCGCACGGAAGGCGATGCGAAGCGTTTCACTCACCTCGGGGGCGGCCACGGAATAACGATCCGGCGCCGCACCACAGCCCGCTATGGCAAAGGTGAGTCCGATCAGGGCAGGCTTGAGTAAGGTCATGGTCATCGTCCCCGTATAAGTGCGGTTGGATTGCGTTCCAGCATCCGTGCCAGCGATGTCATCGCATCCGCCGCTTTTGAGATGTCACGCAACGCGGCCTGCGCGTCACGGCTTAGGGTTTCGCCCTTGTTATACCCGGCGATGGTGGCGCTCGCCTGATCAAAGACGCGGCGAATACGATCCACAAGCGCGGGCAGGTCCTGGGTCGAGGCGGCGACCGCATCGGCGGCCTGACGCGTTGACTCCAGCGTCGCATTGACATTGGCCACGGCACCGCCCTGCCGCAATTCGGCCAGCGTCGCGTTGATCTCGTTCAGCGCCGCGCCAAGATCGGCGGGCAGCTGGCGGGCGGCCTCGGTGCCAAGGATTTTATCTGCCGAAGCGGTCAGCGCCGTCAACTGTGTCGTCAGCTCGTTAAGCGGCAGCGCACGTGCCGATGCCGCCACAGCCTCAAGCTCGGTCACGAGGGCGGGCACGCCTTCGACCGAGGCGGTGACACCCTTGGCCGCGTCGGCGGCGGCATCGACCGCAGCGGCAAGCCGGGTTGCAAGCTGATCCTTTTCAAGCTGCGCCAGAAGCGTTTCGAACCGGCCAATCGCGGCGTTCAGAGTGACCGGAATGTCCTGCACATCCTGCGAGGTGACGATACCGCGCACATCGCCCAGAAGCGCGCGAAGGTCCTGTGGTGTCTCGCGCAGGTCCTCGTCCGACACGAAGGCCTCGGCGCTGTCGAGGAATTCGATCGCACTGTTCAAAAGCTCTTCGATCGGCAGGTTGTTGATCCGGTTGAACACACCTTCAACCGTGGCGGCGGCATCGGAAATTTCGCTTTTGGTTGTCGGGATGATCGGCACGATGCCATCGCCGGTCAACATTGGCGCCGGTGGGGCGTCATCGACCTGCACCAGCTCGACCTTGAGGCCCCCGGTCAGCAGGCTGGCCGAAGCGAGCCGCGCGCGCAGCCCCTCTTGAATGCGCCCCGACAGGAACCGGAGCGCCGCTTCGGGTGTTACCTCGTTCTGAAGGCCAAGACGGGCGGGCTGAATCGACAGCACCGCATTCAGACGCACGCGGTCGTCGCCGAAGGCATCGGCATCAATCACGCCCGACACGCTCTGGACCTTGCCGATCTTGAGGCCGCTCAGTTCGACCGGGGCATCGACGGCGAGGCCGGAAATGTTGCTGTCAAACACCACACGCATTTCAAGGGTTTCAACCTCTGAGGCGTTGAACAGGCTGTTGCGCGCCGAGGGTTCGTCGGCAAAGACCTCGAACACGGTGCCATCGCTGACCGGATCGCCGCCCGACACGAAGGTGTCAAAGGTAAGTCCGCCGCCGACCAGCGTGGCGAAAGAGGAAAAGTCGATTTCCGCGCCGGTTGGCCCGACGGAAAAAGTAAAGCCCGAGGTTTCCCAGAACCGGGTCGAGGGCGAAATTAGACGGCTGTAATCCTCATAGATGATAGCCTCGGCAATCGCGAAGTTGCCCTCTTGTGAAATGCGTGCCTTGCCGACGCGCCCCACTTCGATGCCGCGAAACAGGATCGGGCTATTGTCGGTCATGGTGCCGCCCGGCGTGGTCCGCAGCGCAAGTTGCAGGCCCTTCTGGCCGGATTTGTAAAGCGGCGCTTCGACGGCCCCCTTGAAACGGGTCCGCTCGGGGCCGATGGCGCTGTCCCAGGACCCTTCGATATAGACGCCCGACAACACGGTATCGAGGCCGCTGATGCCGCGGGTGGTCAATTCCGGTTGCACCACCCAAAAGGTCGAACCCGCATCGACATAGGGTGCGACGGTCTTGTCAAGCCGCACATGCGCCACCACCGAGCCAAGGCCGGGGGAAAAGGTGACGTCTTCGACGATCCCGACGGACACATCGCGATAGCGAAGCTCGGTCTGCCGCTTGGCAATCCCGGCGCCATCGGTGAATTCGATCTCGATCAACGGGCCGCGCGCGTTATAGGACTGCCAGGCGACAACAAGGGCGATCGCCAGCGCCAGGAACGGAATCGCCCAGACCATCGACACCCGCCCGATCAGGGATTTGGGCGCGGCTTCGATTGCGACGGGGGGAGGGGTCTCAGTCATTGGCAGAGTGTCCTTCGGGTTTGGACTGCAAATCCCAGATCATCCGGCTGTCAAAGGCCTGGGCAGAGAGCATGGTAAAGATCACCGACAGGGCGAAGAACAGGCTCGCGCGACCGGGATTGATGGCGGCCAATGTGTTCAACTGTACCAGCGACGACATGATCGCAACCACGAAGATGTCGATCATCGACCAGCGGCCAATATATTCGACAACCTCGTAAAGCCGCTGACGCTGGTGCTTTGATACGGCAGAAACGCGGGTGACCGAAATCGCGAGAAAGGCGATGGCCATGAACTTGGCAAGCGGGATCACGACACTTGCCACCAGAATGATGGTGGCGATGCCGATTGCGCCATGATGTACAAGCTCGATCGCGCCGCCGACAATGGTGTCTTCCTGCACATTCAAAAGCGTGCGGGTCTGAAGCATCGGATAGACATTGGCGGGCACATAGCACATCAGTCCCACCAGCCAGAGCGCCCAGACCCGTTGCAGGCTTTTGGTGTCACGGGCGATGATCGTGCTGCCGCAACGCGTACAGGTTTGCCTGCCCGCCGGCCAGACCTTGGCACAGCGATTACAGGCCACGACACCAAGGTCGCGGGCGCTTATGATGTCCGGGGTTTGTCCAGCGATTTCCATACTGACCACCTGCACAGGAAATTGTCCTGCACCACCACAAGGACAACAAGCGCGGCAAACATCCAGAAGGCCGGGCCAAAGGTAACATCCGCAAGGTCGCTGATCTTGATCAGCGCCACGGCGCAGCCGATTGCAAAGATTTCGGCCATCGACCAGGGCCGGAGCGCCTCTGACAGGCGAAACGCCTGCGCGGCACCACGCGCGGGCGGGCGATCCATCACGATCGGCACAAGCACGTAGATCGACAAAAGGACACGTGCCAGCGGCACAAAGAGGATAAGCGCCGCCGTTGTCAGCGCGAGGGCAATCAGCGGCCCGTCGCTAAAGGCGAGGGCAGCATCAAGAATCGACACCGAATTACTGGCCCCGGCCGCATTGATCGACAGGAACGGAAACACCGTGGCGGCCGTGATCAGGATCACGATGGCCAGCGAGACGGCGATGATCTGAAGCCCGGCCTTGCGGCGTGGCGTGATCAGGGCGGTGCCGCAACGCTGGCAAACGGCGCGCTCGCCCGCGCCCGGACGCTCAAGACGATAGGCGGCGTCACATTGTGGACAGACGATCATCTCGTCGAGGGGAATCGGGGGGACCACACTCATTCCGTCTGAATACCCTGTTTACACACGCAGCGACATAGCCGATCCAGATGCCCACGCGGGCAGGCGGATTCCAGTCGGCGAAATGGTGGAAAAACTGGTCGGGCTGAGAGGATTCGAACCTCCGACCCCCTGCTCCCGAAGCAGGTGCGCTACCAGGCTGCGCTACAGCCCGACCGTGAGACAGGCGATTATACCCGGTGGCGTGGCTTTGCAAGCGGGTTTTGGCGGCATGGCGCTGGCAAAGCGGCTGTAAAGTGTCATTGACAGGTCAGGGTGCGCGCGGGTTACTCTTTGCGCGTAACAAAAGGCAAGGCCGCGCGCCGAAAGGATAAGCCCATCGCCCCGCATCACCGCCACCATGTCGACAAGGTTCTGCAAGAGTCGCAATCGGGCTCGGCCCCGGCCCGCTCGCGCATTGCGGCATCCTGGCGGCGTTCGATGCTCAAGCACGGGCTTGATCCTGCGGAACGCCGTGCACCGGGACGGGTCGAGGCAGATGACCTCGCGACGCGACGCGCCGGAATGGAACAGTTCCTCCAGGTGGCCGCGCCCAAGCTTGATCAGCTGTTCGGCCTGTTGGGGCAGTCGGGCTGTGCGGTGCTTCTGACCGACGCGCAGGGCGTGGTGCTTGATCAGCGATGTGGCGAGGGCGATGCCGATATTTTCCAAAGTTGGGGCCTGTGGGAAGGCGCCGACTGGTACGAGGAGGCCGAGGGTA
>NZ_CAJXIP010000171.1 GCF_913054395.1 uncultured Roseovarius sp. | reverse complement strand
CCCGCCGATAAGAGCGCCCGCGATCCCGATCAGAACGGTCTGCACGATGCCGGTCTCGACCTTCATCATCCGCGTTGCCAGAAACCCGGCCGCCGCCCCGATAACGATAAGATAGATCACCCCCATGCCGCCCTACTTTCTGCTGCGCCAATGCGTGGGCACGATGATCAGCGCCCCGACCGACGATATGATCGCATCCACGCCCGGCGCCCCGAAGCGGAGCCCGAACATGATGCGGATAAAATAGAACAGGAATGCCCCGCCGACGCAAATGATGATCGAGGGCAAATAGCCATTGCGGGTGAAGGCGCTTTTTTCGGCAACATAGCCGACGATCCCCGCGATCACCACCGTGCCGAAAAGTTGCAGAAACATCCCTACCCCCTAGCCCAGAACCGTGCCGACAGGCAGGGCCATGCCGCGCAGGAACTCCTCGGCATCCTGCGCGCCCCTGCCCGCCCGTTGCAAGCGCAAAAGCCGCACGGCCCCCGAACCACAGGCCACCCTCGGGTCGGCGTCAAGCACCTCGCCGGGGGCGCCATGCCCCTCGGCCAGCGCCGACCCCAGTAACTTGATCCGCTGGCCATCGACCTCGATCCAGGCGCCGGGAAAGGGCGAAAGCCCCCGGATCAGTTGATCGACCTCTGTCGCGGGGCGGGTCCAGTCCACCCGCGCCTCGGCCTTGTCGATCTTGGCGGCATAGGTCACGCCCCCCTCGGGCTGCGGTTCGGGCTCCAGCGCGTCAAGCCGCTCCAGCGCCTCGACGACAAGCCGCGCGCCCATGACCGAGAGACGGTCATGCAATGCGCCCGTGACCTCCTCTGCGCCAATCTCCGTCGCTTCGCGCAAAAGAACCGGCCCGGTATCAAGCCCCTCTTCCATCTGCATGATGCAAACGCCGGTCTCTTTGTCCCCCGCCATGATCGCGCGATGAATGGGGGCGGCGCCGCGCCAGCGCGGCAACAGGCTGGCGTGGATGTTCAGACAGCCCCGCGCCGGGGCATCCAGGATCGCCTTTGGCAGGATCAGGCCATAGGCCACGACGACCGCCACATCGGCATTGAGCGCTGCGAATGCCTCGGCCTCGGCCTCGCTCTTAAGGCTGACCGGGTGGCGCACCTCAAGCCCAAGCGCCTTGGCGCGTGCCTGAACCGGCGAAGGGCGCTCCTTCTTGCCGCGCCCGGCGGGGCGGGGCGGCTGGCAATAAACGGCGACAACCTCATGACCCGCTGCAACCAGGGCCTCGAGCACCGGCACGGAAAACTCGGGCGTCCCCATGAAAACCACACGCATGACCGCCCCTTTCATCTTTCCAAAAATACTCAAAAAACCAAGAAAATTCGGCAAATTTTCATGGCCCCCGGCCGCACGCCCTGCGGCTCAGGCCAGCTTGCGCGCCTTGCGCAACAGCATATCCCGTTTGACCTTGCTCAGGTGGTCGAAATACATCCGTCCGGCCAGATGGTCGATCTGGTGCTGAACGCTGGTCGCCCAAAGCCCGACAAAATCGCGCTCCTCAAGCTCGCCCGCCTCGTTGAGAAACTCGACCGTCACCGCACGTGGCCGCGCGATCAGGGCCGACAGCCCGGGCAGGTTCGGGCTCGCCTCGGCATGCGGGCGCAGTTGCACACTGGCATGAAGGACTTTCGGATTGGCCATGCATACCGCCTTGCCGCGGCTTTCGCTGGCGTCGACCACAGCCAATGCGCGCATCACGCCGATCTGCACCGCGGCAAGACCGACGCCCGGCATTGCCTCCATCGTGTCGATCATGTCGGCCCAGTGCGCGCGCACCTCGTCGTCGATCGCCTCGACCGGCGCCGCGACGCTGCGCAAGCGCTTGTCGGGCCAGCGCAGACAGGGACGCACCGCCACCGGCCTAACCCCGCGCCATTTCGCGTTTCAGCTTTTGCATCCGGCGGGTGATCATCTGACGCTTCATCGCACCGAGGTAATCAATGAAAAGCTTGCCATCCAGATGGTCGATCTCATGCTGCACGCAGGTCGCCCAAAGCCCGTCGAAGCCTTCTTTATGGTCCTTGCCGTCAAGATCCATCCAGCGCACCTCGACCTCTTTCGGGCGGGTCACTTCGGCATATTGATCCGGAATCGACAAACAACCCTCTTCATAGACATTCGTCTCGTCCGACACCGCCACGATCTCGGGGTTGATCATCACCATCGGACGCGGGGTTTCATTCTCGCCCTTCACGCAATCAAGTACGATGATCCGCTCAAGCACCCCAACCTGCGGCGCGGCCAGACCGATGCCCGGCGCGTCATACATGGTTTCCAGCATGTCTCTGGACAGCTGGCGCAATGCGTCCGTCACATCGGCAACGGGCGTGCATACCTTCTTGAGGCGCGGGTCGGGGTGGATCAGGATAGGGCGTTTCATAGGGGTCATTTAGGATATGAGGACCCGTTCTGCAACGCCCCTTGCGCCCAACGCCATTTCGGCTAGCTTGGCCGCGCAGCCCACAGGAGAGCACTAATGAATTTCGACGAGATCATCGACCGGCGCGGCCATCTGTCCAGCAAATGGGACATGATGGAGAAACTCCATGGCGTTCCGGCAGATGACGGGCTTGCGATGTGGGTGGCCGACATGGACTTTCGCTCGCCCGATTGCGTGCAGGACGCCGTGCGTGCCAAGCTTGAGCATGGCATTTACGGCTATCTCGGCGATTACACGCCTTACACCTCGGCCATTCAGTGGTGGATGGAGACCCGCCACGGCTGGCAGATTGAGCACGACTGGATCATGACCGTGACCGGGCTGTGCAACGGCGTCGGCGTTGCGGTCGACACACTGACCAATCCCGGCGACGCTGTGGTGCTGTTTACGCCGGTCTATCACGCCTTCGCGCGGGTCATCCGGTCTGCGAATCGCACTGTCACCGAATGTCCGTTGGTCAATAACAATGGCCGCTACGAGATGGATTTCGACGCCTATGAACGCCAGATGACCGGCAAGGAAAAAATGCTGATCCTCTGCTCGCCGCACAATCCCGGTGGTCGGGTCTGGAGCAAGGACGAATTGCGCGCCGTCGGCGATTTCGCGCGTCGCCACGATCTGTTGATCATATCTGACGAAGTGCACCACGATCTGGTCTTTCCCGGCCACAGGCACACCGCGATGCCGCTGGCCGATCCCGGTATCGCCGACCGGCTGATCATGCTCACCGCGCCGTCGAAAACCTTCAACATAGCCGGGACGCATTGCGGCCAGATGATCGTGCCCAGCGACACCCTGCGCGGCCAACTCAAGGCGCGCATGTCGGCCCTGTCACTGGCCAGCCACGATTTCGGCGTGGCGATGACCACCGGGGCCTATAGCCCCGAGGGTGCCGCCTGGGCGGACGAGCTCGTCACCTATCTCGACGGCAATCGCAAGCTTTTTGACGAAGGTCTCAACGCCATTCCTGGCATTTCCTCGATGGCCCTTGAAGCCACCTATCTGTCATGGGTCGATTTCTCGGGCACCGGCATGAGCCGCGAGGAATACAAGAGACGCGTCAACAAGGATGCGCGCATCGCGGTCAACTATGGCTCGACCTTCGGCACCGGCGGCGAAAACTTTCTGCGCTTCAACATCGGCATGCCCCGCGCCCAGATCGTCGAGGCCGTCGAACGCCTGCAAGCGGCATTTGGCGATCTGCAATAGGACCGCAAAGATGACCGCCTGCACCATTTTCGCCGGGCTGTCGTCCTTTCCCCTCACCCCCGCCAACCCGGCGGGCGAGGTCGATACCGACGCCTTTGGCGCCCTTCTTGAGCGCAGCGTCGCAGCGGGCGTCGATTCCGTCTGCGTGCTGGGCAGTACCGGCATCTATGCCTATCTGTCACGTGCCGAACGCCGCCGCGCGATTGACGCCGCCATGTCCATCACGGCAGGTCGGATTCCCGTTCTGGCAGGCGTCGGCGCATTGCGCACGGATGAGGCATGCGCGCTTGCGCGCGACGCGCAAAAGGCCGGGGCGGATGGGCTTTTGCTCGCGCCGATGTCCTATACGCCTTTGACACAAGACGAGGTATATCAGCATTTTCAAAGCGTTGCGGCGGCCACCGAGCTGCCGCTCTGTATCTACAACAATCCCTCGACGACGCATTTTCAGTTTGCCCCGCCGCTCCTGTCGCGGCTCGCGGAGATTCCCAATATCGTCGCGCTGAAAAACCCCGAGCCGCCGCAAGGAAGCATCGCCGGGGAATTGGCCATGCTGCGCGCAGACCTCGCCGCCCCCTTCACCCTTGGCTATAGCGGCGACTGGTGCGCGTCGCAGGCGCTGTTGGCCGGCGCCGATAGCTGGTTCAGCGTCGTGGCGGGCCTGTTTCCCCTGCCCTCTCTGGCACTGACCCGCGCCGCGCAAGCGGGCGAAACCGCCAAGGCAATGCAGATCGACGCCCAGTTCGCGCCGCTCTGGGCCCTGTTCAAGGAATTCGGAAGCCTGCGGGTGATCTATAGCGCCGCCAATCTGCTCTCGCTCACCGGTGCAAAACCGCCGCGCCCGATCCTTCCGGTGCCGGTGGCGGCAGAGTGGCGTATTGCCTCGGCCCTCGCACCGCTTGCCGATTGGTCATCGACCCAAACCACCGCATGATCGCACCTGCTGGGGGGTGTCGCGTCGTGCCTGCCCCCGGTAATTACGCGGATGCCTTGGCGCTTGCCTTGGGGCGCAACACATGCGGCACAGCGGGATCATACAGTGCGCTTTCGGTGAAATCGCTGATCTCGCCCAGCACCTTGCCGACCATGATCAACGCCGTGCGTGTGATCTTTTCGGCGCGCACCTTGGCATGGATATCGGACAGCGTGCCGCGAATGAACATCTGATCCGGCCAGCCGACACGATAGGCCACCACCACCGGGCAATCCTCGCCGTAATAGGGCGCAAGGACCCGATGAATTTCACGCAGGTTGCGCACCCCGAGATGGATCGCCAGCGTCGCACCGGTACGCGCGAAATTCTCAAGCGTCTCGCCCTCGGGCATCGAGGTCGATTTCATCGACACCCGCGTCAGGACGATGGATTGCGCCACTTCCGGCACGGTAAGTTCCTGCCCCAGGGCCGCCGCCGCCGCAGCATAAGCGGGCACGCCGGGGATGATCTGATAGTCGATGCCATCGGCGCGCAAGCGGCGGATCTGTTCGGCTATCGCACCATAAAGCGACGGATCACCGGAATGCACCCGCGCCACGTCCTGCCCCTTGGCATGCGCGTCCTTGATCAGACCATGGGTGTCATCAAGCGTCATCGGCGCCGTGTCCATCACCAGCGCCCCTTCGGGTGCGCAGTCAACCACCTGCGGCGGCACAAGGCTTCCGGCATAAAGACAGACCGGGCAGGCGCCGATCACCCGCGCGGCCTTGAGGGTCAGAAGCTCCGGATCGCCCGGCCCCGCACCAATAAAATAAACCGTCATCTCTATGCGTTCCCTGTGTTTTCGACCGCGCGCGCCTGCGCCAGATCGCCGTCAATCTTGCGGGCATAACCGCGCGGCGTGAACATGCGCGGCCCCTCGCCCAACTGTGCCAGACGCGAATTGCTCGACCCGATCAGAACCACGGTCAGCATGTCGACCTCGTCCACTTCCAATTCGTCAAGGCGGCGATAGCGAATGTATTCCTCGGGCCGCCCAAGCGAACTTGCCAGCATCACCGGCGTATCCGCCGGGCGGTGTTTGAGCAGGATATCGCGCGCCTCGGCCAGAAGGGTACGGCGGGTTTTCGAGACCGGGTTATAAAAGGCGATCACGAAATCGCCCTCAGCCGCGGCATGAAGGCGGCGAGCGCCCTTGTTTCGAGCAGGCCGGTGCCCAGGGCATTGATCATCGAGATTGAGCCCTGGCGCAGCGCCTCGACCATGCCGGGCGTCCCGATGCGGCTGTCATAGCGCAATTCGAGCGGGTCGACGAAAGCGGCGTCCATGCGTCGCCAGAGGGCACTGACCGGCATCAGGCCGGCGACCGTACGCACCATGACCTTGCCGTCCTGGACGACCAGATCTTCGCCTTCGAGCAGCATCAGGCCGAGATAGCGGGCGATATAGGCGTGTTCGAAATAGGTTTCGTTGAGCTGGCCGGGGGTGAGAATGCCGACCCAGCCGCCGTCGCGCTTGGCGTCGGCAAACAGCATGTCGCGGAAATCGCGGAAGAAGCCGGCGAGGCGCTGCACGTTCATGTCCGCATAGATGTCGCTGAGCGCATGGGTGGTGGCGACGCGGTTTTCCAGCGCGAAGCCGGCCCCCGAAGGCGCCTGGGTGCGATCGCCCAAAACCCACCAGGCACCATCGGGA
>NZ_CAJXIP010000170.1 GCF_913054395.1 uncultured Roseovarius sp. | reverse complement strand
GGCGGTGGTCAGGTTGTAATGCTGCGAGGAGTGGTGGTTCACATGACTGGCCCAGACCCAGCGGATGCGATGCCCAAAGCGATGGACCCAGTAATAGCGCAGGTCATCCAGCACGAAACACAGGGCAATTACCCAGGCCGAGGCGCCAAGATCAAGTGGTGTAATTGCCCATAATACCATGAAAAACCCATAGGCGACAAACCCAAGCAAGATGCCCGAGGCCACATTGCCCGCGCCCATCAAAAGCGAAGTCAGCGCATCGCGGGTCTCGTATCGCCCGCCACGTCCCTTGATCACGATCCACACAAGCTCGGCCAGGATGGCGGCGATGAAGAAGGGCACCGCCCAAGTCACGACGTCGGGGAAAGTGATCATATCGCTCATGCGGTTTCCTTCGGGGAGGCGGGCCATTGGTCGGCCTCGCCGGGGTCAAGCCGCAGGCGGATATGCGGCGCGGTGAAATCCGGCAGGTCGATGCGCAGGCCCCTGGCCGTTCGCCGGATGCGCGCACCGTCCAGATAGCGGGCGGTGGTATCGGCCCCCATGGCCCAGACCACGCCCGATCCGGTCTCGGTTTCGATCAGCGCGGCGCGACGGTCATGGCTCAGGATCGCGCGGCGCGGCGCATGGCCGGGAAATTCGCGCAACCATGCCGCGCGGGCCGCAGCCTCATCAGAAAGTTCCGCCGCACGCGACAGCCCGAGCAGATGCAGGATCACGGCAATCCCCGCGATCCCAAGCCCGACCATCGGCAGCAGGATGCTTGGCGGCATGACCCGCTCCCTCCAGTTATTTCCTGTCAGGATTAAGACAAAGCCGGGCCGGTTTTGTCAAAGGTCGCGTGGCGTCACATGGCGTCACATGGCGCCGCTGGCTTGCCCCCTGATCTTCTCATCGTCCCGAAAGGTCACGATTGCGTGGGGGGATCGCTCAAAAACGACGCCATGTCGGTGCGGGCAAAACAACGCCGCCGGTTTTGTGCCAAGGCAGGGACGAGACCCATGAAAGACTGGTCATGCATCAACGCCGTATTCCCGAATGGCTTCGCCATGCGCCCGCGCCTTCGGTGCGGGGATTTGCACTGCTGGCAGGGGCCGAGGCAATGGCGCGCGGTATCCTGATTTCGGTCTTTCCGCTTGAAATGTACACCGCCCTTCAGGACGCCAGCCTTGTCTCCGAGGTCTATTTCATGGTCGGGCTGCTTTCGCTTGTTGTCGGCCTCATGGTGCCGTTCATCGGCCGCTTTGTCGCGCGGCGCTGGATCTATGTGGCCGGTGCCCTGATGTTTGCCGGGGGCGCGCTTTTGGCGATCCTTGGGGGTGGTGCGGCGATGATCGCGGCACTGGCCCTGATCACCTCGGCGACGGTGACCACTTTCGTGTGTTTCAACGCCTATGTGCTGGACTATGTCGCCAAGGCCGATCTGGGGCGCTGTGAAACCTCGCGAATGTTCTATAGCGCGCTTGGCTGGACGATCGGCCCGTTTCTCGGGGTTGTCCTGTTGGGATGGTGGCGGCCCTTGCCGTTCGTGATCGCGGCTCTCGCCTCGGGGCTGATGCTGGCGGTGTTTCTCTACATGCGCCTTGGCAACGGGCGGCTGATTACCAAAAGCCACCGCGCGCCGGCCAATCCGCTGGCCTTTCTGCCGCGTTTCCTGTCGCAACGGCGCCTTGTCGCGGGCTGGCTCTTTGCGGTGATCCGATCCTGTGGCTGGTGGATTTACATCGTCTACCTGCCGATCTTTGCACTTGAGCGCGGCTTTGGAGAAGAGTTGGGCGGGCTGATGCTTTCGTTCTCCAACGGCATGCTTTTCCTGACGCCGTTCATGCTGCGCTGGATGCAGCAACGCGGTATCCGCCATGCGGTCCGCGTGGGGTTTTTGCTGGCGGGGGGGCTGTTTTTTCTCGCGGCGGCCCTTTCGGGCCTGCCTTGGGTGACGGTGCTGGCCCTGGCTTCGGCCTCGTTCTTCCTGATCCTGCTGGACGTGTCGGGCGGCTTGCCGTTCCTGCTTGCGGTCAAGCCGTCCGAGCGCACCGAGATGTCGGCGATTTATGCAAGTTATCGCGATGTGTCGGGGATTCTCACGCCGGGGGTGTCCTGGCTGGTGCTTCTGGTGGCGCCGATGCCGGGGATTTTCGCCGTGGGCGGGCTTGCTCTTCTGGGGGCCTGGGGGCTGGCGCGAAAATTGCATCCGCGACTTGGGCGGGCGCGTGTGGCGCTTGAGCCGCTGAGCGGTGTGGCGGTTTCATCACCGGGGTCGGGGGCGGGGCTTGCCAGCTAAGTTTTTGCTTCCCACGCGCGCCCAAACCCGCTAACCCGGCACGCATGATCAAACCTGTCACATATACCACGACACGACGCCGACGCCTTAGCGTCTGACGTCCCCGCCTGTTTGATCGCCGCGCATTCGTGACCTGCGCCAGCTTCCCGAAAACCCCATACGCTTTCATATCATTGACTTGGCCCCGGTGTTCCGGCACTCAAAGGGCTTCTGTATAAGGAAAACCCGAAATGATCCCGTCCGTTCTGCCCACCTATAACCGCGCGCCGCTGACCTTTGTCAAAGGCGAAGGCAGCTGGCTTATCGAAGCTGACGGGCGACGTTTTCTCGATCTCGGGGCCGGAATCGCGGTCAACGCGCTTGGCCATGCCCACCCCGACCTTGTCGCGGCCCTGACCGAACAGGCGGGCGCGCTGTGGCATACATCGAACCTCTATCAAATCCCCAAGCAGCAGGAACTGGCTGACAAGCTGGTCGCGCACAGCTTTGCCGATACGGTGTTTTTCACCAATTCAGGCACTGAATCCTGTGAGCTGGCGATCAAGATGGCGCGCAAACACTTCTATGACGCGGGTCAGCCCGAGCGCACCGATATCATTGCCTTCGAAGGGTCGTTCCATGGCCGCTCGTCGGCGGGGATCGCGGCGGCGGGCTCGGAAAAGATGACCAAGGGCTTCGGCCCGCTCCTGCCGGGGTTCAAACATCTGGCCTGGGGCGATCACGAGGCTCTGCATGCCGCGATCGACGAGCGGACCGCAGCGATCCTGATCGAGCCGGTACAGGGCGAAGGCGGTATTCGCCCGCTACCCGACCATTGTCTCAAGGGGCTGCGCGCACTTTGTGACGACAAAGGCATCCTTCTCATCCTGGACGAGGTGCAATGCGGCATGGGGCGCACCGGGCGGTTGTTTGCCCATGAATGGGCGGGCGTGACCCCCGATATCATGATGGTTGCCAAGGGCATCGGCGGCGGCTTCCCCCTCGGCGCCGTTCTGGCAACAGAGGCGGCGGCGGCGGGTATGACGGCCGGCACCCATGGCTCGACCTATGGCGGCAACCCCTTGGGCTGTGCCGTCGGTTCTGCGGTGATGGATCATATGACCGATCCCGATTTCCTGCCCGAGGTGAACCGCAAGGCCAGCCTGTTGCGCCAGAAACTCGAAGGACTGGTGGCGGCCCATCCGCAGGTCTTTGAAGAGGTGCGCGGCTCCGGTCTCATGCTGGGCCTGAAATGCAAGGCGCTCAATGCGGATGTGGTCAATGCAGGGTACCGCGCACTCGTGCTGGCGGTGCCTGCCGCCGATAATGTGATCCGCCTTCTGCCGCCTTTGACCCTCAGTGAAGAGGACATCGCGGAGGCCATTGTCCGCTTGGACAAGGCGGCCACCCAGATAGAGCAGACGCTGGGCTGACATTCATCTTTCCCCATATATTCCCGGGGGTACGGGGGCAGGCAGCCCCCGTCTGTTGACCGCCCTCGCACATGCAAAAAGCGACATGATATGAACCACTTTCTTGACATCCACACAACCGACACCACTGCACTGCACGGTATCATCGATCAGGCAAAACTGATGAAACAGGCCCGCCAGGGGCGCCCCAAGGGCATGCCAGATGACGAGCAACCACTGGCAGGCCAGATGGTGGCGCTCATTTTTGAAAAACCCTCCACCCGGACGCGCATTTCCTTTGATGTCGGGGTGCGGCAGATGGGGGGGCAGAGCATGGTTTTATCGGGCAAAGACATGCAATTGGGTCATGGCGAGACCATCGCTGATACCGCTCGGGTAATGTCGCGCTATGTGGATCTGATCATGATCCGTACCTTTGACGAGGCGGTCCTGCAGGAGATGGCAGAATATGCCGATGTACCTGTCATCAATGGTCTGACGGATCGCACCCACCCCTGCCAGATCATGGCCGTTATCCAGACTTATGAGGAGCAGCGTGGCTCGATCAAGGGCAAAAAGGTTGTCAGGGCCGACGACGGCAACAATGTCTGCGCCTCTTTTCTGCATGCGGCGGCCAAGTTTGGTTTTGATCTCACCTTTACCGGCCCGTCGCAGCTGGACCCGGAGGACGAATTCGTTGGCCTTGCCCGCAAGGCTGGCTCCAAAGTGGTGATCGAGCGCGATGCCTTCAAAGCGGTGGAAGGCGCCGACCTAGTGGTTGCCGATACCTGGGTGAGCATGCATGACAGCCAGTCGTCCAAAGAGCGGCGCCACAATATGCTGCGTCCCTATCAGGTCAACGAGGAGCTGATGTCCCATGCCAAGCCCGATGCATTGTTCATGCATTGTCTGCCTGCGCACCGCGAAGAAGAGGTGACCTCGGCGGTGATGGACGGGCCGCAGTCCGTGATCTTTGACGAGGCTGAAAACCGTCTTCACGCCCAAAAGGCGATCATGCGCTGGTGCCTTGGTGTCTAAGAAGCCGCATAGGCAGCCCCAAAGGTTGCCTGGGGACTGGTTATTCTGAAAAACTTCTGCAACCCTCGCGTCAAAGAGTTTGCGCGAGGGTTTCTTGTGGATAGGGACAAGCCATTGCAGATGGGCCGCAACTGGGCACTTCTGATTGTTGATATGCAGATGGAGATGGCGAATGCGACGGCCGCTGGTCGGCCGCGCGCGAACCTGGATGCTGAAGACAATATCGCGCAGCTGCTTGCAGGGTTTCGCGGTGCTGACTTGCCCGTGCTGCATGTTCTGCATGATGATCCGCGCGCCGAGAGCAAGTTTCGCCGCGATTTGCCCTCTGGCCAGCCGATGCCCTGTGCGAAGCCCGCTCCGGGAGAAACAGTGATCTGGAAAACTGGCTCCTCTGGCTTTGTTGACACCGGATTGGCGGAGCTGTTGCGCGCACGCAGCATAACAAATCTGGTGATTGTTGGTGGGGTTGCGGCCTTTTGCGTGAATTCAACGGCGCGCTCTGCGGCCAATCTTGGCTTTGAGATCGAAGTGGTCGAAGATGCGCTCATCGCTTTTGCCATGCCTGCGCGCAAGGGCGGTGATCTGGATGCCGAGGTGGTGCTGGAGGTGACCCTATCCTCCCTGCAGGCCGGGTTTGGTACCGTATTGCCAACCCATGAGGTTCTTACGCGGCTCACCGTAGCAGCATGAGCGCACAGGGCGGGAAATCACTGCGTATTGTGATTGCCGGTGCTGGTTCTATCGGATGTTTTTGTGGCGGGCTTTGGGCTGCTGCTGGACATACTGTCATTCTGCTGGGGCGAGGGCCTGTCCTGGCACCAATCGCACAACGTGGTTTGCTGCTGACGGATTACGCCGGGCTGCATCAGCGAATTGAGGCGCGGCAGCTGCGATGTAGCGAAGATCCCGCGGTTCTGGCCGAGGCAGATCTGGTGGTTGTTGCGGTCAAGTCAAACGGCACCGCCGCGATGGGACATTTGATCGCGCAATTTGCGCCCCCGGATGCGCCGGTGCTCAGTTTTCAAATTGCGATGAGCAATGCGGCTTTGCTGCGTCAGATGCTGCCAGGGCGGGATGTGCGCGCTGCAATGGTGCCCTTTAACGTGGTGCCGATTGAAGCACCAGAATCTAAGGGGCCCGTGTCGGCTGGCTATCATCGGGCCTCCTCCGGCGAGATCCTGATCGCCGAAGGGGGAGGGCATTGGGGCAGGTTTCTTTCTGTGGCTGGCCTTCCAATAGGTGAAACCCCAGACATAGAGGGGGTGCAATGGGGCAAGCTGCTGATCAATCTTAACAATGCCCTGAACGCCCTGTCTGGTATTCCCCTGACGGCACAACTGCAAAGCCGCCACTGGCGACGGTTGATGGCTGATCAGATGGCCGAGGCCCTGAGGGTGATGAAGGCTGCCGGTTTGAAACCTATCTCCACAACCCCGCTGCCTGTCTGGATGACGCCGCATATCCTGCGCCTGCCGGATTGGGCCTTTACCCGGATCGCCGCACAGATGCTGACGATCGACCCCACTGCGCGCAGTTCAATGGCGCAGGACCTGATGTTGGGCCGGATTACCGAAGTGGACGCCCTTCAGGGCGAGATCCAGCGACTGGGCCTTGCGCATGGCGTACAAACGCCGATCTGC
>NZ_CAJXIP010000169.1 GCF_913054395.1 uncultured Roseovarius sp. | reverse complement strand
GCACTTACCCGGCAAATTGCAACTGCGGAAGTTGCACAGTGCTCGTTGATCTATGAGGAACTTAAGATACGGGCATTTGACAGTGACTGGAAGTTGCTCAGGAAATGGACACAGCAAAATCTTTAACCGGGCCTCTTGACGTGAATTTCATACACGGCGCGAAAGCCATCGACCCTGCTCTTGAAACCAAACAGCACAGCTCTCGGGACGGATGACCGCAAAAGCGTTCTGAGCATACTTTGAAAAACTCTGGGCTGTCCTTGGGTTCGACTTTTAGGTCGTCCTATCCGGGGCACCAATTCATCGGACGCGGTTCGGATCAAGGCACCATTTTCGTGGTGCCTTTTGTTGTTTCAGGCCGTTTTCAAGGGCCGTGTCCCGCCCAAGAGGGTGCAACTTCTTGACGCAGGCAAGAAAATTGGATGACGGTTTTGCCTTGAATTAGGGCGCTTTTATTGGAAAATTGCCTGCGCTGCGCAGAAAAAAGGCCGAGTTGGTCAAATATTCTTACCAGAATACTTGTCTTTGATCCGATAACCAGTAACATCGCGCAGGTGTGGCGGGCCGTTTTGCGTCGAATCGCCTGTGCGGTTCTATCTGCTCGCCATCGACATGCGATTATTCGCAATTGAACGAAATGGGAGGAAACCATGACAGACAAGGCAAAATTGGACCGGCGCTCGTTCTTGCAGCGCGCGGCCTTTGCCGGCACAGCCGCAGCAGGCTCGCTGGCAGCACCGGCCGTATTGGCGCAAGCGCCGATCGTGCTCAAAATGCAAACATCCTGGGGTGCGGGCAACATCTGGCAAGAATTCGCACAGGATTATGCCGACCGCGTAGAAGCGATGTCCGGCGGCCGTTTGAAGATCGACGTTCTGCCCGCAGGCGCGGTTGTCGCGGCGTTCCAGGTTCTGGACGCGGTGAACGACGGCGTTCTGGATATGGCGCATTCTGTGCCGGTTTACTGGTACGGCAAAAACAAAGCCGCATCGCTGTTCGGCACCGGCCCCGTTTTCGGCGGCTCGGCCACAACGATGCTGTCATGGTTCTATGAAGGCGGCGGTAAAGCCCTCTATGACGAGCTGACTCAGGACATCCTCGGGATGGACGTTGACGGCTACATGGGCTTCCCGATGTTCGCACAGCCCTTTGGCTGGTTCAAAGGCGAAGTAAACACTGTCGAAGACCTGAACGGCTTCAAGTACCGGACCGTTGGTCTGGCTGCTGACCTTCTGCAGTCGATGGGCATGTCGGTGGCACAGCTTCCGGGCGGTGAAATCGTTCCCGCGATGGAACGTGGCGTGATCGACGCGTTCGAATTCAACAACCCGTCGTCGGATAAAGACTTTGGCGCGCATGACGTTGCCAAGAACTACTATCTGTCGTCCTATCACCAGGCATCGGAAAGCTTTGAATTCCTGTTCAACCGCCTGTCGATGGAAGACATCGGCCCCGATCTGGCCGCGATCCTGAAGTACGGCGTTGAAGCAGCATCGACAGCAAACACCGCCAAGGCGATGCGTCGCTACTCTTCGGACCTGAAATGGCTCCAGGAAGAGGCAGGCGTAAACGTGCACCGCACCTCGGAAAACATCCTTGCCGGTCAGCTTGAAGCCTGGGACAAACTGATTCCGCAGCTTGAAGAAGATCCGTTCATGAAAAAGACCCTCGACAGCCAGCGTGCCTGGGTCGAGCAAGTCACCTATTACGAGATCATGAACTCGCCGGATTATACGCTTGCGTATAACCACTACTTCCCCGGCAAGCTGAAGATGTAATCTCAGATAAAATCTGACTGGATAAAGGCCCCGGCGACACATACGCCGGGGCCGCTTTTCAACTGAAAGGGGGCTCGTGTGATTAATTTCATACGTTTTGCCGACAACCTGTCGGCCTGGTTTGGTAAATCCTTTGCCTGGCTCATCGTCCTGATGGCCGTTGGTACCGGATACGAAGTTGTCGTCCGCTATGTGTTCAACAATCCCACAGCCTGGGCGCTTGACGTGTCCTTCATCATGTACGGTACGCTTTTCATGATGGGCGGTGCCTATACCCTTTCGCGGGGCGGGCATGTTCGGGGTGACTTCCTGTATCGGCTTTGGCAGCCACGCAATCAGGCGAAGATCGATCTTGTGCTCTACATCATCTTCTTCTTCCCGGGCGTCATCGCATTGGTTCTGGCCGGCTGGAAATATGCCGTGCGATCCTGGTCTTACGGCGAGGTCTCGGTCAACAGCCCTGCAGGCGTGCCGATCTATCAATTCAAGACCGTGATCGTGGTGGCCGGTCTTTTGCTGTTCATTCAAGGCATCGCCCAAGTTTGCCGCTGCATTCACTGCATGCGCACCAATGAATGGCTTCCCGCCGATGAAGATGTCTTTGAGACCGAAGACCTGCTGATGCAAAAGGCCTCTGAGGCCGAGAAGGATGCGCACCCATGACCGATCCGCAAATCGCCCTGATGATGCTGGGCCTGTTCATCATCTTCGTGTTTCTGGGCTTTCCGATTGCCTTCACGTTGATGGCCATGGGAATTGGCTTTGGCTATTACGCCTATTTTGACGCGCGCCGCATGTGGCGCAGCTTTGACCGCATGGCCGAGGATACCGGCTGGCTTGATTCAACGAGCCTCTGGATAGAGGGGTTATTCAACAACCGAATATTCGATTTGTTCGTGAACCAGACGTTCACGGTCATGTCGAACGAGGTTCTGACCGCCGTTCCACTGTTCCTGTTCATGGGTTATATCGTTGAGCGCGCCAATATCGTTGACCGGCTGTTTTCGACACTGAATATCGCGGCCAAGAACATGCCCGGTTCGATGGGTGTTGCGGCGCTTATCACCTGTGCACTGTTCGCGACCGCAACCGGTATCGTGGGCGCGGTTGTGACGCTGATGGGTCTGCTGGCGCTGCCGGCGATGCTCAAGGCGCGGTATGATCCGTCATTCGCCAGTGGCATTATCTGCGCCGGCGGTACGCTTGGGATTTTGATCCCGCCGTCGATCATGCTGATCGTTTATGCGGCGGCCTCGAACGTCTCGATTGTGCGTCTCTATTCCGCGGCTCTCTTGCCCGGTCTGACGCTGGTTACACTCTACCTTGTCTATGTCATCGGCCGATCGATCCTTCAGCCATCAATCGCGCCGAGACCAACCAAGGAAGAAGTGCCCGACATTCCCAAGTCGCAACTGGCGATCATGATCCTCACGTCGCTTGTGCCGCTGGCCTTTCTTATCCTCGCCGTGCTTGGCTCGATCCTGTTCGGTCTTGCCACCCCAAGCGAGGCGGCCTCGATCGGTGCATTGGGCGGGATCTTCCTGGCCTTTGTCTATCGTGCGATGACATGGCAGCGGATGCGCGAAAGCGTCTATCTCACGGTGCGGACCACCGCGATGGTGTGCTGGCTTTTTGTTGGCTCCTACACGTTCTCGGCGGTGTTCTCCTATCTTGGTGGCGAACATCTGATTTCAGAGTTCGTTCAGGGTCTGAACCTTAGCCCGCTGATGTTCCTGCTGCTTGCGCAGCTGATCATCTTCCTGCTGGGTTGGCCGCTGGAATGGTCCGAGATCATCATCATCTTCGTGCCGATCTTCCTGCCGCTGCTGGCATTCTTCCAGATCGATCCGCTGTTCTTTGGCATCCTGGTCGCACTTAACCTTCAGACCAGCTTCCTAACGCCACCAATGGCAATGTCGGCCTACTATCTGAAGGGCATTGCGCCACCGGAAATCAAGCTGACCCAGATCTTCCGCGGGGTCATGCCCTTCCTGGTCTGTGTCTTCATATCCATGGCATTAATGTACCTCTTTCCGCAGATCGTCTTTTATCTGCCGGAGCTGATGTATGGCAAATAATGCCGATATCCTGATGCTTGACGCTTGCACCCTTCGCGAGCGTCTGGCGACCGGCGCACTAAGCGCGCTGGAGGTGGTCGAGGCCTCGATTTCCCGGATCGAGGCCCGCGAACCCGAAGTTCATGCCTGGGCTTGGTTCGACCCCGAATTTGCCCGTGCTCAGGCGCGGCAGCTTGATACCCACCGCCAGACCGGGCGTGCGATCGGGCCGCTTCACGGTCTGCCGGTGGCGTTGAAAGACATCATCGATACCGCCCGCATTCCGACAGAGAACGGCTGTGCCCTTGATAAAGGCCGGGTGCCGATCAAGGACGCCACTATTGTCGACAAGCTAAAGACGGCCGGCGCGATCATCATGGGCAAGACGGTCACCACCGAACTTGCCTTTATGGAACCCGGAGCGACACGCAATCCACATAACCTTGCGCACAGCCCCGGCGGCTCGTCTTCGGGCTCTGCCGCGGCAGTGGCCGATGGCATGGTGCCGCTGGCGGTTGGAACGCAAACCGGCGGTTCGATCATTCGCCCTGCCTCTTATTGCGGTGTGACCGGGTTCAAGCCAAGCTTTGGTGCGATCCCACGCACCGGCATTTTGATGCAATCGCCGACGCTCGACACGGTTGGCGTCTTTGCGCGCACCCCGGCGGATGGCGCTCTTATTGCCGAGGTGCTGTTTGGACATGACGAGGCCGATCCGGCCACCCGGCCCGAACCGGCGCCGCCCCTGCTTGAAATTGCCACCTCGGAACCGCCGATCAAGCCGATCTTTGCCTTTGTGAAGCCTCCCGGTTGGGACGATGCCGACCCGGAACTTCACGCTGCATTTTCCGAATTGGCCGAGGCGCTTGGCGAGCGGATGTTCGAGATCGACCTGCCGGCCCCCTTTGCCGATGCCGCCATGCTTCGCGAGCGGATAAACTTTGCCGAAATGGCCCGTTACTATTACAGTTACGGCAAGAAAGGCGCCGATCAGCTTGGGCCACAAACCCTTGAGGCGCTGAGCAAGGGCAACACCACGCTGGCGCGCGATTATCTGGCGGCGCTCGATTGGGGCGATGTGCTTTATGCCGGTCTTGATGAAATCTTTGATCGCTGTGACGCCATTATCTGCCCGGCCGCCATGGGCCCTGCACCCGAGGGGCTTGAGTTCACCGGAAGCGCACTCTTCAACGGGCTTTGGACATTCGTCGGCACGCCCGCAGTGACCATTCCCGCCTTTACCGCCGAAAACGGGCTTCCGATGGGGATTCAACTGGTTGCCGCGCGCGGCAATGATGCGCGGCTTTTACGTAATGCAAACTGGTTCCAAGGCTGGCTGACCGAAGCCGGCGCTTAATGAAAGGACAGACACATGAATAGATTCCTTGCCATCTTCGCCTTTGCGGTCTTCGCGGGATTTCTTTACATTCTGGCCAGCAAGATCGGCTCGATTGACCTTTGGCTGGTGACCCTCCTGACGGCTGCCCTTGCGGCTTATGATTTCCTGACATCCAGCAAGAACAAGAACTGACATGCCACAGAAGCCTGTTATCTGGATTCCGCGCCGTCTTTCCGATGCGACACTGGCCCGCGCGCGCCGTGACTACGAGGTCATCGTAAACGAAGATGACACCCCCGGCACCGCCGAGGAAATCATCGCAATGAGCGCCCGCGTCGATGGCATGATCCCCTGTCACTCGGAACATTTCAGCGCCGAGGTCGTGGCCAGGCTTGACCCGCGCCTGAAAATCGTCGCCAACCATTCGGTCGGGGTCGATCACTGTGATCTGCCCGCACTTAAATCGCATGGCGTGGTTGTGACAAACACACCGGATGTGCTGTCGGATGCCACCGCCGAGATTGCCATGCTTTTGATGCTTGGCGCGGCACGTCACGCGGTTGCCGGGGATCGGATCGTGCGCACCGGTGCATGGGATAGCTGGTCGCCGTCCTTCATGGTCGGCAAACAGGTGACCGGCGCACGTATCGGAATCGTCGGCATGGGTCGTGTGGGGCGCGCATTTGCCCGCAAGGCGCGCGGGTTTGATATGGAAATACACTATCACAACCGCTCGCGCCTCTCGCCCGAGGATGAGGCCGGGGCGATCTTTCACGAAGATGTCGACAGCCTTCTCGAGGTCTCTGATTTCCTGTCGCTGCATTGTCCCGCGACACCTGAAACGCAGAAATTCCTGAACGCCGAACGACTGGCGCGCATGCCCAAGGGGGCCGTGATCGTCAACACCGCGCGCGGCGCCCTGATCGACGAGGCGGCTTTGCTGGATGCACTCGACTCTGGCCATCTGACCGCCGCCGGTCTTGATTGCTTTGAGGTAGAACCCGGCGGCAACCCGGCGTTTGCGAGCCATGACAACATCTTCATGCTGCCGCATATCGGAAGTGCCACCCGCGCCACGCGCGATGCCATGGGATATCGCGCGCTCGACAATCTTGATGCGTTTTTTGCGGGCGGGGAACCGGGGGACCGGCTGGTTTAAACCGCACCTCACTTAACAGTACCCTAGCCACCTGAACGGCGGATACGAGCCCGCT
>NZ_CAJXIP010000168.1 GCF_913054395.1 uncultured Roseovarius sp. | reverse complement strand
ATGCGTGACACCCAGGCATCTTACGGCACCGCAGCATCAAGCGTATGGCTAAGGCATGACTGCGCTGCGCCGCCCACGACTGACCCGCAATGACTGGCTCTTGGCCGGGTTGGGCGCGCTTTGCGAGCAGGGACCGGGCGCTCTTGGCGCCGAACCGCTGGCCCGACGAGTCGGGGCCACCAAGGGGTCGTTCTACTGGCATTTCACGGATGTCCCCGCCTATAATCTCGCCCTTTTGACGCTCTGGGAAACGGCCGCAGGCGACGCGATCGAGAATTGCGCAGAAACAGGCATGAGCGAGGTGGCCCGGCTGCGCATCACTGCACAGACAATTGCCGCCACCTCGACAAGCGACAGCCCGGCACTTCGTGCCGAACCGGCAATCCGCGCCTGGGCGAGCGATGATTCCATTTGCGCCGCGACCGTAACCCGGGTGGACGAGGCGCGACTGGGTCGGCTGCGCGCTCTGTTGGCGGCCTGCGGTATCGGCAATGCGGAAATGGCGCGCATCCTTTATGCGAGCGCCATCGGCATGGAAGAGCTGCGCGACAGCGATGCGGCCCGGAATTCCGATGCGATCGGCTCGCTTGTAGATCTGGTTCTGGCGCTTCGGTAACGCCCTGCCGCTTGCCCTGCTCCCGTCTGCCTTATCGGTATTAGGCACCCGCCAGGGCGACGCCGCCTGTCAGGGCTGGCGGGTCCGCCGTTCAAAACGTTCAACGAACCTCTGGCGGGCATCCGGAAGCGGTTTGTTGCCAAGCTCGGGTGCCAGGTGGTTGCGCAGGAAATACCCGGTAAGTTCGAACCCCTGCACGATCTCGGCATCGGGTGCGGGTCCCTGCCCAAGCATGCAAGGCGGAAGCGGCAAAAGCCGATCCGCCCAATCCCCCGCCCCGGCGCGCGACACGGCGCGCCCGCTGCGTGGCGAAACATAGGACAGATCATTGGCCTGAGCCCCCATCACGGCACAGGCGCGCAGATCAAGACCAAAGCCCATTTCCTCGAGCAAGGCCAGTTCCCAGTGCAGATAGGCCAGCGGCCAGATCTCTGGTTGATCGAGCAGGTCGAGAAGGGTTTCGGTGCGCTGATAGAGCGGAAGACAGGCCTCACGCTCTGGCAAGGCAAAGAGCAACAACGAGGTCACCGCGTTCAATCCCGCCAAGGCGAGCCGGTCGCCCATCGCGATGCCCGCACGCGAGCGCAGCGGCTCGACCCGGAACGTCCCGATGTGATCCTCAAGCCGCGCGCGCCATTCAAGGTCGAGCTGGGCACCGGGCTGTAGGATCGGTGCGAGCTTGCGCGAGGCGCCGCCGCGCACCACGCCGGCGTGGCGGCCGCGCGACGGCGTGAGCACCTCGATGATTGCGGCGCTTTCACCGTGTCTGCGGCTTGCCAGCAATATTCCCTGATCACGCCAGTCCATAAGCGGTTCCCTACACCTGCCCGCGCCATTGCACACCAGATGGCATGCCCTGCCAAGCCCCCCGGCGTATCACTCGGACAGGCCGGGCTCGTCCAGAAGGTGGCGCCCGGCGCGATCTTCGACCTCGACCACCCAGACATCCGGATCGAACCCGCGCTGCCGGGCAATGGCGGCGTCGACGTCGGCCTCTGGCCCCTCGGCCAGCACCACCCAGGCCCGCGCGCCGGTCATCAGGTCAAACGACCTTTGATAGGCGCGCGCCTGTCCGTCGAGCGTGTTGAGCTTTACCAGAACCGCGCCGCCTGTATCGTCGCCATGGGCCACGACAAAGGCAGGAATATCAGCAAGCCGCAGACGTGCAAGATAGGCCTGCACCCAGAATGAGGCGGTCAGGCGCGCCATCACGCCGGGGCGCCTGTTGACTGTGCGGGCGCCTCCGGCGGGAGTATTTCTACCAAGAAGAAGCCCCGCCGCATATCCCTAGTTGCCGTCCTTGAAATTCAGGCCCATCTCGGAATAGCGCTCGGATTCCTCGAGCCAGTTGGGGCGCACCTTGACCTGAAGGAACAGATGGATACGCCGGCCGAGGAACTCTTCCAGCTCTTCGCGGGCGGCCTTGGACACCGCCTTGATGGTCTCACCGCGATTGCCGAGGATGATGCCCTTGTGGCCATCGCGCATGACATAGACAACCTGGTCGATCTTGGCCGAGCCGTCCTTGCGCTCTTCCCAGTTCTCGGTCTCGACCGTGAGCTGATAGGGCAATTCCTGATGCAGGCGCAGCGTCAGCTTTTCGCGGGTGATCTCGGAGGCGATCATGCGCATCGGCAGGTCGGCGATCTGGTCTTCGGGATAGAGCCAGGGGCCTTCGGGCATCTGCTCGGCCAGCCA
This sequence comes from uncultured Roseovarius sp., assembly GCF_913054395.1. Taxonomy (GTDB): domain Bacteria; phylum Pseudomonadota; class Alphaproteobacteria; order Rhodobacterales; family Rhodobacteraceae; genus Roseovarius. The sequence continues at coordinate 4,159 of NZ_CAJXIP010000168.1, read as the reverse complement.
GGCACGAAGATGATCGACGCCGTGACCTTTTTCGGCCGATATCATGAAGGTTTCCACGAAGGGAAAGCGCGCGTTCATCTTTTCTGTCAGCGCCAGAAGGTCCGGCGCATGGACCCGGTCGATCTTGTTGATGGCAAGCGCCACCTTGCGGCCCTTGGCGATATCGCCCAGGCCTTCGAGAATCCGCTCGACGCCTTCAGTCACGCCGCGATGCGCCTCGACCAGAAGAACCACCACATCGGCATCCGCGGCCCCCCCCCAGGCTGCGGCCACCATCGCGCGATCAAGTCGGCGGCGGGGCTTGAACAGGCCCGGCGTGTCGACAAAGACCAGCTGGCTTTCGCCCTCCATCGCAACGCCGCGGATGCGGGCGCGGGTGGTTTGCACCTTATGGGTGACGATACTGACCTTGGCCCCGACCATACGGTTCAGAAGCGTTGATTTGCCTGCATTGGGTTCGCCGATCAAGGCGATGAAACCGGCGCGGGTCATGTGTGTTTTTCCAATCTGTCCAAAAGGGCGCGGGCCGCCGCCTGTTCGGCGTGGCGCTTTGATCCGGCAGTTGCCTCCGCGGTCTCGCCGCTCTTCAGCTGTGCCTCGATGGTGAATTGTGGTGCGTGATCCGGGCCGGAACGGCGCGTCTCAATGTAAGCGGGCGGAGGCAGGCCACGCGCCTGTGCCCATTCCTGAAGCGCGGTCTTGGCATCGCGTGCATCGTCCTTGACCGCCCCGACCCGCGCCCCCCAGAGCCGCAGCACCAGATCACGCGCGCCCTCGAAACCCGCATCAAGATAAACCGCGGCGATCACCGCCTCCATCGCGTCGCCAAGCAATGCCTCTTTGCGCCGCCCGCCCGACATCATCTCGGAGCGGCCCAATTTCAGGACCACGCCAAGATCAACTTCGCGCGCCACATCGGCGCAGGCTTCCTTGCGCACAAGGGCGTTGAAGCGCGGCGCGAGCTGGCCTTCGGTGGCAGAGGGGTCATGCGCCAGAAGCGCCTCGGCCATGACCAGCCCAAGCACACGGTCGCCTAGGAATTCAAGCCGCTGATTGTCATCGCGGGTTGGTGAGGACATCGAGGAATGCGTCAAAGCCCGCACCAGAAGTGCGGGCCTGGAAAACTGATAGCCCAGTCGCGCCTCAAGCGCTTTCATGTCGCCTGAGAGCTTCAATCGAGCCTCTTGAAAAAGCGGTCGCCGCGCCATGTCCAGAAGGCGAGCATTGACCTGCCGGCCGAGGAAAAGATCACACGGTTGGCCCGGCCGATCAGGTTTTCAAAGGGCACGAAACCAACCCCGCCGACAGCCGCCGGAAAGCGCGAGTCGGTCGAATTGTCGCGATTGTCGCCCATGAAAAAGTAATGCCCCTCAGGCACGGTAAAGACGCCGGTATGATCGGCGCGCTGATCGCCGATATTGATGATGCTGTGCGAGCGACCGTTCGGCAATGTCTCGATCTGGCGCGACTTGATGCAAGCCCCACCTTCGCCAACCACACCGTTTTCACAGCGCGGGCGGATCCCCATCGGGCCCTGGCGGTTGAATTCCTCGACGAAATCCGGCGCAGGCTCAAGCTTTACCGCCTCGCCATTGATATGCAGCACGCCGTTCTTCATCTGGATGCGATCGCCCGGCAGGCCAATCACCCGCTTGATGAAATCGGTGCCATCGGTGGGCTGGCGAAAGACGATGATATCGCCGCGCTCGGGCTCGGATCCGAGAATGCGGGAATTGTCGCCATCCAGAAACCCGCAGATATCCTTGGCATCGACATCAAGCCCGGCAAAGCGGATCGACGGGCAGGACGCATAGGAATAGCCATAGGCCATCTTGTTGACGAACAGGAAATCCCCGATCAAAAGGGTATCCTTCATCGAGCCGGACGGGATCCAGAACGGTTGGAACAGCAGGGTGCGAAACAGCCCCGCGATCACAAGCGCCCAGAACACCGTCTTGATCGTCTCGACAATGGAATTTCCTTGTTTGGCGTCAGAAGCCATAGGGCATCTCCGGAATAAGCTGCAAAAAGTGGTCCCCGGCTACATGCGGCGCGCACGGCGGGGTGTCAAGCCGGGGGGCCGGCAATCGGGCGGGCCTCGATCACCACAAAGGCCTGTGCCCAGGGGTGGTCATCGGTCAATGTCACATGAATGATCGCCTCGTGGCCCGGCGGCGTCATCTCGGTCAGGCGTTCTTTGGCCCAGCCGGTGACCTGCATCACGGGCTGGCCGGTTTCGATGTTGCTGACGGCCATATCGCGCCAGGCGATGCCCATTCGCAAACCGGTGCCAAGTGCTTTGGAGCAGGCCTCTTTCGCGGCCCAGCGTTTGGCATAGGTGCCGGCAACATCGGCGCGCCGTTCGGCCTTGGCCTGTTCCACATCGGTAAAGACGCGGTTGCGAAACCGGTCGCCAAAGCGCTCTAGCGTGCGGGCGATCCGCTCGATATTGGCAAGATCAGTGCCGACGCCGAGGATCATCGCGCCAGCCCCGGCCGGATCAGCAAGAGGTCATGGCCTGGCATCACATGTTCCTTTCATGCCGGTTCCGACACCATCCTGCATCCAGCGCCGCATTCAAACGCCGCGCGCCTCGTCCATCAGGCGGCGCATTTCGCTGATCGCCGGACCGAGGCCGAGAAAGATCGCCTCGCCGATGATGAAATGTCCGATATTAAGTTCGGCCACCTCGGGAAAGGCCGCGACCGGCTTTACCGTATCATAGGTCAGGCCATGTCCGGCATGCACCTCGAGCCCAAGCGAATGGGCATAGGCCGCCATCTCGCGCAGGCTGGCCAATTCGCGGTCGCGGATATCAAGGTGTCCCTCGGCATGGGCATCGCAATAGGCCCCGGTGTGCAGTTCGATCACCTCGGCCCCGATGCGCGCTGCGGCCTCGATCTGACGGCGGTCGGCGGCGATGAAGATCGACACCCGGCACCCGGCCTCACGCAGCGGCGCGATGAAATGCGCCAGCCGGTTTTCCTCGCGCGCCACTTCAAGGCCGCCCTCGGTGGTGCGCTCTTCGCGCTTTTCGGGGACGATGCAGACCGCATGCGGCTTGTGGCGCAGGGCAATCGCCTGCATCTCGGCGGTGGCGGCCATCTCAAAGTTGAGCGGCACGCGCAGGGCCTCCATCAGCCCGTCGATGTCGGCGTCGGAAATATGACGCCGGTCCTCGCGCAGGTGGGCGGTGATGCCATCGGCCCCGGCCTCTTCGGCAAGCTTGGCCGCGCGCAGCGGATCGGGATAGGCCCCACCGCGGGCATTTCGCACCGTGGCAACATGGTCGATATTCACGCCAAGGCGCAGTTTCCCCTCAAACGGCATCGGGCTTTCCTTTGTTGTAACGTGACTCGAGACGAACCTAGTCCTGTTTTGGCTTGGCGTCAGCCTTGAGTGCCTTCTTTTCCTTCATCGCTTCCCATTTTGCCTTGAGGGCACCCTTGCGGCGGTTCTGATAGGCCTGAATGACCGGCAGGCTGAGGTAATAGCAAATCAGCGCGGTGATGATGCCGGGAATGATTCCGCCGATCATATAGGGAAAGAACACCTCGTCATAAAACACATGCAGGCTGTGCCAGTCGGCCTCGTGCTCGGAAAATATCGCGAGGAAATTGTTGCGCAGATCGTCTCCCGCATCTAGGAATTTACCCCCCAGAGAGCGGCGCACTTCGTCCTCGCCGGGGCCGGTGCGCCCAAGTATGAAATGTCCGGTCTGCAAGGACACCACACCAATTGGCACATAGGTCAGCGGATTGCCGAAAAACGTGCCCAGCAGGGCCGCCGGGATGCTGCCGCGCAACACCCAGGCCAGAAGCGCGGCGACCACGAAATGCAGGCCGTAAAACGGGGTGAAGGTGGTGAAAACGCCCGCGAAAATTCCCCGCGCAATCCGGTGCGGCGGATCAGGCAGGCGATGGAGGCGGTGCTTGATATAGGTAAATGCCCGCGCCCAGCCACCACGTGGCCACATGAAGTCAGCGACCGCTCTCCAAAATGGGCGTTTGTCTCGGCGTTTGAAAACCAACGGTCGGGCTCCTAGGGTTCATGCCTCTGCATAGCCCCGGATCGGGACGGATCACGATAACGCTCAACGGCGGCGACGTCGGTTTCGGCATCGAGTGCGGACAAGACACCATGAAGATGTTCGGCATCG
>NZ_CAJXIP010000167.1 GCF_913054395.1 uncultured Roseovarius sp. | reverse complement strand
CACACCTGCCGCCTTGAAGAAATTGTCAAAGCGATGCGCGGCATCGACAAATCCAATCAGAATGAAAATACCCCACAGCGAGGCAATGAAAATCAACAGAGCGCCAAGGGCAGGCGCCGCAATCATCAGGACCGCGACCACAAGTTGCAGGATAAGCCGCAGCACCTGAAGCCAGCAGATCAGGACCAGCACGTCATCAAGCCGCGCCTTGCCACCAAGGCTCTTGCCAATCCAGTAAAGCGTCAGCACCGTGAGCGCCAGGGCGGTAAACAGGAACATCGTGAACAGGACCGGCGAGTGAAAAGCGGGCGGCATCATCGCCGTAGCCATGGGATCATTCGTAGGGTTCAGCCGAAGCGTCACCGAATAGACGATCGAATTGAGCACCGACATAAGCGCCAGCGCCATCCATAACCATTGCCGAGGCAGGTTCAGCGCAATCAGCGCATGGGCGGCGCTGCGCGGGGCGATCAAAGTCTGGACCAGAAGCGCCTTGAAATCGGCCTGTGTCATCGCCTTCCCCACTCTGCCTCGATCCAACCCGCGATCCAGAACCAGCCAAATATCCCGAGCCAGATCAAGCCGACAATCTGCAATCCCGGACCGGGGCCGATGAACCCGGCAACAAGCCCGTGCAAAAGGATGATCGGACTGGCCGCAAGAAGCGCCCAGAACAAGGCCAGGCGCGCGCCATATCCCGTGCCCCGCCCGCGCAGCACCCGCGCCAGACCATGGCTGAGAAGGGCCAGCGTATAGAAGATCAGCGGCGCGATAAAGACCCAGGCCAAAAGAGTGCCTCCCAGCAAGGGGTTCAATTCCTGACCGGTCAGATGCGCCTCGCGGGCAAGGCGCGGCCATTGGGCGATAAAGGTCATCCCACAGGCTGCCACCAGAATCACCAGCGCCCGGTCTTCGCGTGGGCCAGCATCAAGCAGGCGCCGCACCACCCGGCGCGGCCCCCGATAGGTGGCGACGATGTCGCGCGTGACCGGCATCAGCCGCGCCGACGCTCCAGCCAGCCCACGAGCCGACTGTTGATTTCCTCACGCAGGCCCTCGTCCTCGATTTCCTCGACGGCTTCGGCGAGGAACGCCAGCGTCAGAAGGTCGGTTGCAATGGCTTTCGGCACGCCGCGCGCGCGCAGGTAGTAAAGCGCATCCTCGTCAATCGCGCCCGAGGTGCTGCCGTGGGAACAGGCCACGTCATCGGCATAAATCTCAAGCTCCGGTTTGGCGAGGAACTGGCTGTCACCGTCAAGCAAAAGCGATTGGCTTATCTGATAGCCATCGGTCTTTTGCGCCCCGGCCTTGACCAGGATCTTGCCCTGAAACACACCCGTCGCACCGTTGCGCAGCACCTTCTTGAAGACCTGTCGGCTTTCGCAGCGCTCGGCGTCATGGGTGATGAACACGGTGTCATCCTGATGAAAATCACCATCTCCCATGGCCGCGCCGGCCACATGGGCGATCGCATCATCGCCGGTAAGCTCGATCACGCATTCGTTGCGCGTCATCACCCCGTTGGCGGTCATAGTAAAGCTCTTGAACGCGCTCTCCTTGCCCAGCCGGGCAAAGATATGCGTGGCCGCGCGCCGCTCGTGATCACGTCCCTGGGTGCGTACATGGTGGAAACTTGCCCCATCCGCGACCTCGACCTCCATCACCTTGTTGAATCGCGCCGCAGCCGGGCCATTTTCCAGAACGGTAAGCTCGGTCCCCTTGTCCAGCTTGACAAGATTGTGGAGAATCGCATCAGAAGTCTCTGATTTATGGATGTAAATCAGATTGATCGGCTTGCTGACCGCGCCCGTCACATGGATCAGGACACCATCGGTCGCCAGCGCGGTATTTAGCGCCGCGAGCGGGCGCGCCACCGGGTTCTGGCCACGTTCTTCGAGCACGCCATAGGTGTCCTTTGCCCAGTGGATATCGCTTTGACCAGCCTCTGCCAGACGCTCGATCCGCACACCTTCGAGCGAAAGGTCATCGCTGGCATCGGCATCGAAAACGCCGTCCACGAAGACGATCCTGAGCCGGTCAACAGTGTCAAAGACCTCCGGTTCGGCGCCACTGTCAAACAGCGCGGCATGCGGTGCCTCGGCCTGGGTCAGACTGTCGGGGCGAGTGAATTTCCAGTATTCGTCGCGCCGTTCCGGCAGGCCCATGGCCCGCAACCGATCAAGCGCCGCACCGCGCGCCGCCGTCGCCCATGTCGCCCCTTCGGGAAGCTGAAGGGCCGCCAGACGCTCCTGATTTGCGCTCAGTTTTGCCTGTGGGGCTGCCATCATGCCACCTCCGACAGAATATCGGCATAGCCGTTCTGCTCGACCTCAAGCGCCAGGTCCGGCCCGCCGGTCTTTACGATCCGGCCATCGGACATGATATGCACCACGTCCGGTTTGATGTGGTCCAGAAGCCGCTGATAATGGGTAATCACAAGGAACCCGCGGCCCTCGCTGCGCAGGGCATTCACCCCTTCCGCGACAAGCTTCATCGCATCCACGTCAAGACCTGAATCGGTTTCGTCGAGAATGCACATCTTCGGCTCAAGCATGGCCATCTGAAGGATTTCATTGCGCTTTTTCTCGCCCCCCGAAAAGCCCACGTTCACGGGCCGCTTGAGCATGTCTGCGTCGATCTTCAGGGTCTTGGCCTTTTCGCGCACCAGCTTGAGGAAATCGGCGGCGCTGATTTCGTCCTGGCCGCGCGCCTTGCGCTGTGCGTTCATCGCGGTGCGCAGAAAGGTCATATTGCCCACACCGGGGATTTCAACAGGGTATTGGAACGCCAGGAAAAGTCCCGCCGCCGCGCGCTCCTCGGGTTCAAGCTCAAGGATGTTTTCGCCTTCAAGCGTGGCGCTGCCTTCGGTCACGGTATAGCCATCGCGGCCCGACAGCACATAGGACAACGTCGATTTGCCAGACCCGTTCGGCCCCATGATGGCATGCACCTTGCCGGCCTCAACCGTCAGGTTCACACCTTTCAGGATGGTCTTGTCTTCTTCTTCAAGATCGACGTGCAGGTTCTTGATTTCCAACATTTTATGTCCTCATCGTATGTTACGTTCAAACCGGGCTCAGGGCCGGGTCATCATCTCGATTATGCTCAAAAGCCGATCTGGCGGCAGGGCCATCGGCTTGACGTGAAACTCGGCCATGCGGCCATGCAGGCGCAAAGGCGCGCCCAGAAATTCTTCGATCCGGTGGTAGTGTTTGCGACGTTTGTAATCGTCGATCAAAACCACAACCGGGCGGGTGGTGCGCAGCGCCACCGCCATCGCACATCCGGTGCGAAACCGCCCATCGACCAGCACCACATCGGGTTGGCTGAATTCCGGCAGGTCCCAGACCTCGAGCGGATAGCGCGCATAGCGTTTCCAGCCACTGTTGTTGCGCGGATATCCCCATTCCCTGGTCGGCCCGATATCGGACCAGATCACATCCACCTCGGTACCCGTCGCGGGCGGGGTCTGCGCCAGAAAGGCGCGCATCATCTGCGCCCAATCCTGATCGCTTTCCACGGAGAACACCCGCTTGCCCGGCATTTCCGAGGCCATCACCGTCGAGCCGCCCGATCCGTACTCAAGGATCACCGGGGCCCTTTCATAGGCCGCGCGCACCGCCGCCGCCTCTGCTTCGGGCAGGGTCAGCTCTGGCCGCTCTATGACGGATACGCCCGACATCCTAGCCCGGCACCACCCAAGTGCCGGGGCGGCCGCCGATCACATCGGTGTTCGAGCGCCCTTTTACATTGCTGGTGGTGGTGATCATCATCGCATTCAAGCCCAGTTATCGTCCTTGCGGAGGGTGGGTAAAACCCACGCCCTAGCCCACCGACCCTTCCAGAGAAATCGCCACCAACTGCTGTGCTTCCATGGCGAATTCCATCGGCAGCGCCTGAAGCACATCCTTGCAGAACCCGTTGACGACAAGCGCGACGGCTTCTTCCTCATCCATCCCGCGCGAGCGGCAATAGAACATCTGATCGTCATCCACCTTGGATGTTGTCGCCTCGTGCTCCACCCGGCTCGAGTTGTTCTTGACCTCGATATAAGGCACCGTATGCGCGCCGCATTTATCGCCGATCAAAAGACTGTCGCATTGGGTATAGTTGCGGCTGTCCCTGGCCTTGGGATGCATCGACACAAGCCCGCGATAGGTGTTCTGCGCATGGCCCGCGCTGATCCCCTTGGACACGATACGCGAGCGCGTGTTCTTGCCCAGATGGATCATCTTGGTGCCGGTATCGGCCTGCTGGTAATTGTTGGCAATGGCGATGGAATAGAACTCGCCCTGGCTGTCGTTGCCGCGCAGGATACAGCTTGGGTATTTCCATGTGACGGCAGAGCCGGTTTCGACCTGCGTCCACATCACCTTGGCCCGGTCGCCCCGGCAATCGGCACGCTTGGTGACAAAGTTATAGATCCCGCCCTTGCCGTTTTCATCACCGGGATACCAGTTCTGCACCGTGGAATATTTCACCTCGGCGTCTTCCTCGACGATGATCTCGACCACGGCGGCATGAAGCTGTGCAATGTCACGCTGCGGCGCGGTACAGCCTTCAAGATAGCTCACATAGCTGCCCTTGTCGGCGATGATCAGCGTGCGCTCGAACTGACCGGTGTTTTCGGCGTTGATGCGGAAATAGGTGCTCAATTCCATCGGACAGCGCACGCCCGGCGGAACATAGACAAACGACCCATCCGAGAAGACCGCCGAATTGAGCGTGGCATAGTAATTGTCACTGACCGGAACGACCGACCCCAAGTATTTCTTGACAAGCTCGGGGTGCTCTCTGATCGCCTCGGAGATCGAGCAGAAGATCACTCCGGCCTTGCGCAATTCAGCCTGAAAGGTGGTGCCGACAGAAACCGAATCAAACACCGCATCCACGGCCACCTTGCGGCCCTCGGCCGGGGCATCCTCGGCGCCCTCGACCCCGGCAAGGATCATCTGTTCCTTGAGCGGGATGCCAAGCTTGGCATAGGTCGCCAAAAGCTTGGGATCGACCTCGTCCAATGACTTGGGTTTGACCTCCATGCTCTTGGGGCGGGCATAGTAATACTGGTTCTGAAAGTCGATCTTGGGGTAATCGACCATCGCCCAGGTCGGCTCTTCCTTGGTCAGCCAGCGGCGATAGGCCTCAAGCCGCCATTCCGTCATCCACTCGGGCTCTTCGTTTTTCGAGCTGATCAGCCGCACGATATCTTCGTCAAGCCCAAGCGGGGCATATTCCATCTCGATATCGGTTTCCCAGCCGTATTTATAGGCGCCGCCAACCTCGCGCACGGCATCGACGGTTTCCTGATCTACGCCTTCCTTGACCTGAACGTCGTCCAAAGCAGCCATTCCTATCTCCTTAACCTCTCAGACCATCCGGCCCTGATGTTTTTGGCAGCGCTTCAGCCAGGATTCGGCAAAGCGCATAATCTCGTCTTCTGTCGTCGCGGGCCCAAGCGATACGCGCACCGCGCAGCCGGCCTCGGCCTCGTCAAATCCCATCGCCCGCAAAACCTTGCTGGCGCGCACCTTGCCACTGGAACAGGCGCTGCCCGCCGAAATAGCAAACCCGGCAAGATCCATCGCCATCACCTGGGTCTCGCCTTTCCAGCCCGGCGTAATGAAGCAGCTGGTGTTGGGCAAGCGATCGCCAGCTTTCCCGACAAAAATAGTCTCATTTGCAAGCTGTGCAATAGTTGATTCTAGAATGTTTCTAAGTTTTTCCACTCGGGCCCATGTTTCGCCCTCAAGATCACGCGCGGCCGCCTCTGCGGCGGCCCCGAACCCGGCAATGCCGATCACGTTCTCGGTACCCGCCCGGCGCCCCATTTCCTGCCCGCCGCCACGGATTTGCGCCGCAATATCAGTACCACGTTTGACCACCAGCGCGCCAATCCCTTTTGGTCCGCCAAGCTTGTGCGCCGAGATCAGTGCCATCTGCGCGCCGGACCAGTTGAAGGCCACCGGCAGCTTGCCAAATCCCTGGGTCATATCGCTGACCGCCAGCCCCTCGGGCAAGGCCTGAATCACCCCGGTCTCGGAGTTGGCCAACTGCAACACCGATCGCGCCGGATCGCCTACCCTCACCTGTCCGTTGCGATCGACCTCAAGATCATCGCTGACCCAGGCCGCGACCGCATCATGCTCGACCCCTGCCCCGACCAATCCCCGCCCGGCGCAGGCAAGCGCCGCCGCCTCGGTCGCCCCCGAGGTAAAGATCACATCCGCCCCCTCAGCGCCAAAGGCCGCCGCCACCTGCGCACGCGCGCGCTCGACCATACCCAGGGCCGCCCGCCCCTCGGCATGCACACTCGACGGATTGCCGACAACATCCATCGCCGCGATCATCGCCGCCTTCGCCTCGGCGCGCAGCGGCGCGGTTGCATTGTAATCCAGATAGATTCGCGCCATCACCCGGCGGTCCCGGTTTCTTCTTGGCAAAAATACTCGCGCCGCAGGCCCGTAACGGCGCCCG
>NZ_CAJXIP010000166.1 GCF_913054395.1 uncultured Roseovarius sp. | reverse complement strand
CCGCCAGCACAGCCGAAAGCGCGCTTGAGGCTGTGCGCGCGATTGTCGCGCATACCCCGCAAGCGCGTATTCTGATCTGTGGCTCGCTTTATCTTGCGGGTGGAATTCTGCGCGAAAACGGCTAACGCGCGGGCATCAAAGGCGGAAAAAGCAAACAAATTTTGCCCCTCACGCAATTCCGGAGTGCAAAACTCAGGCCCGGCGCCCGAACCGAATCACTTTATGTTGACCGATTCGTAATATTTCGACTATATCTGGATCAATTGCGCAGGTTGGCGTCGCACGCTCTGCTGTGTACTGATCGACAGGCCGATCTCCTGAACCGCGACAGGCGGGCGGCGGCGGTCACGTCAAGCCTCGGGGTGGATTTCATCCTCCCGAACCTCTGCGCGACATGAGTTTTGGAAATACCAGGCAGGTATGACTGAGGGGCCGACCCAACGGCCCCCTTTCATTTTTCAGGCCCGCTCGTCCTTGGGCGACCCCATCACCACATAAGAGGTGATTGCATTCACATGCGCCAGTGTGCCCAGAACATCGGTGTGAAAGCTTTTGTATGCGGCAAGGTCGGCCACCTCGACGCGCAGGATATATTCGATGGCGCCGGTGATGTTGTGACATTCCACCACCTCGGGTGCCGCAGCCATGGCGCGTTCGAACGCCTCCTGGCTTGCCTTGGTATGACTGTTCAGCCCGACCGCAACATAGGCCGTAAAGCCGGTGCCCATCGCGGCCCGGTTCAGCACCGCACGATAGCCGACAATCACGCCGCGCCGCTCAAGGTCCTGCACACGGCGCAGACAGGCCGAAGGCGACAGGCCAACCTTTTCCGCCAGATCCAGATTGCTGATCCGGCCGTCGCGCGACAAGGCCTGCAATATACGGTCATTAATTTTATCCATAGTCGAATTTAATTGCACATTTTCTCAACACACGCAAATAAACGCAATTCAAATGCGTCGATGATCGCATATGTTGTCCAGATGACCATTGAGCTTTTGACCGCCCTCGCCACCTTTGCCTTTGTCACGGTGATCACACCGGGGCCCAATAACCTCATGCTGATGACTTCGGGGGCCAATTTCGGTTTTCGCCGCACGGTGCCGCATATGATCGGCATCGGGCTTGGATTTCCGACGATGGTGTTTCTGGTCGGCATCGGGGTGATGCAGGTCTTCGACCTATGGCCACTGAGTTATCTGATCCTAAAGATCGTGTCGGTCGCCTATCTGCTGTATCTGGCGTGGAAAATCGCCAATGCCACGCCGCCGAAAGAGGCGGTTGGCGAGGGACGCCCCCTGACGTTCGTACAATCCGCCGCCTTCCAGTGGGTCAACCCCAAGGCCTGGAGCATGGCGCTTTCGGCGGTCACGCTTTACGCGACGGGGCGCGATCTTGTGGCCGTGCTTTGGGTTGCGGGCATCTATGTGCTTGTCTCCTCGATCAGCACCACGGGCTGGACCGTTCTCGGCCAACAGCTGCGCCGTCTGCTGAAAAGCCCGGTGCGCCTGCGCGCGTTCAACTGGATCATGGCGGGATTGCTGGTCACCACCCTGATCCCCGTGCTATTCCCGGCCCAGTGATCACCGCATAGGGGCGAGCATGACCCTGACCCTTCTGCACACCGCCGAGGTGCATCGCGCGGCGTTTGACGGCTTACGGGACAGGATTGCGCCGGGTGTGCATCTTGACCATATCGTGCGGCCCGATTTTCTTGAGCGCGCACGCAATGGCATCGACCCGGCGCTTGCAGAAGAGATCGCGGCGGCGATCACCGCTGCGCCGGGACCGGTGATTTGCACCTGCACCACCATCGGCCCGGTCGCGGCCTGCGCGGGCGCGATCCGCGTCGATGCGCCGATGATGCAGGCCGCCGCTTGGACAAGGGGCGCGGTCCTGATGGTATACTGTCTCGACAGTACCCGCGCGCCGAGCCTTGGATTGTTGCAGGATGCCATGCGCGAGGCGGGTCATTCCGGTCCGGTGATCCCCCTGTCACTGACCAATCTCTGGCCGCTTTTTGCCGAAGGGCAGACGAAAGATTTTGCCGATGCCCTGGCACGTGCGATTCGCCAGAAGGCGGCACAAATCCCTGATCTGGGGGCAATCGTTCTTGCGCAGGTCTCGATGGCGGGGGCGGCGGGGCTGCTGGGCGATCTCGACCTTGCGGTTTTATCCTCGCCGGACCTTGCCCTTCGGGCCGGACTTGCCCGGTTATGATTGCAAATCCCGCCGTACCGCCATATATCGCCACGGCAACCGTGGAGTAAGCGATGACCAACTACCTCGACTTCGAAAAGCCGCTGGCGGAAATTGAAGGCAAGGCCGAAGAGCTGCGCGCAATGGCGCGGGCCAATGCCGAAATGAATGTCGAGGCCGAAGCCGGCGCGCTTGATCGCAAGGCGGCCGAATTGCTGCGCGACCTTTACAAGAATCTCAGCCCCTGGCGCAAATGTCAGGTGGCACGTCATCCCGACCGCCCGCATTGCCGCGATTACATCGAGGCGCTGTTCACCGAATACACCCCGCTTGCAGGCGACCGCGCCTTTGGCGAGGATGACGCGGTGATGGGCGGGCTGGCGCGGCTTGACGACCGCCCGGTGATGGTGATCGGCCATGAAAAAGGCAATGACACCAAAAGCCGGATTGCCCGCAATTTCGGCATGGCCCGCCCCGAGGGCTATCGCAAGGCGGTACGCCTGATGGAGATGGCGGATCGCTTTGGCCTGCCGGTGGTGACACTTGTCGACACACCCGGTGCCTATCCCGGCAAGGGCGCCGAAGAACGCGGCCAATCCGAGGCGATTGCGCGCGCCACCGAGACCTGCCTTCAGATCGGCGTTCCGCTGGTCAGCGTGATCATCGGTGAAGGCGGTTCCGGCGGGGCCGTCGCCTTTGCCTCGGCCAACCGCGTGGCGATGCTGGATCATTCGGTCTATTCGGTGATTTCGCCCGAGGGCTGTGCGAGTATCCTGTGGAAGGATTCCGAGAAGATGCGCGAAGCGGCAGAGGCGCTGCGCCTGACGGCGCAGGATCTGATCAACCTTGGCGTGGCGGACCGCATCATCGACGAGCCACTTGGCGGCGCGCATCGCGACCGTGACGCCACGATTGAGGCGGTGGGCAAGGCGATCAACGCTATGCTTGGCGAGTTGGACAAGAAAGACCGCGCAGCCCTGATCAGGGACCGGCGCGAGAAGTTTCTCAAGATCGGCTCGAAGGGGCTGGCCGCTTAAGCCGGTCGCGCCTTCGCAAGGGGGTCGCGGGCGGAAGGTCCGGGTGCCTCCGGCGGGGATATTTAAGGCAAGAAGAAACGCAGGGCGCGGATTTATCCGGCGTTCTGGACCCGGCGGATGGCAAGGATGGTCATCACCGGGCCGATCAGTTCAAACAGGACCGTGGTGCCAATCGTCAGGGTGAGAATCATTTCGCCCGATTGCGGGAATTCGCGCGCAGCCACAAGCGCCATGCCCACGGCAACGCCCGCCTGAGGCAAGAGAGCGGCGCCGAACCAGCGGCGCTCGGCCGGCGGCACATCTGCAAGCGCACCGCCGATCCAGCCCCCCGCCACCCGCGCGCCGGTACGCAGCGCGATGAAGGCAAGGCCAAGCAGGCCGATCTCAACCAGAAGACCGAGTTCGAGGCGCGCACCGGCGAGCAGGAAAAACAGCACCATGAAGGGCCATTGCACATGCTCGATCTCGTGAAAGGCGCGGTCATGGTGGCGCGCCAGGTTGGCGATGATCGCGCCCACCACCATGCCCGCGATCAGAAAGGACACCCCCGCCCAGATCGCCAGACCGGCAGTGAGAAACACAATGCCGATCGCCTCGGTCTGAAGCGGTTCGCCTTTGCTGAGCCGACCGGTCAGAAAGGCGGCAGGCAGGCCGATCATCGCGCCAAGGCCAATCGCCCCGCCGATTTCCCAGAGCGCCTCTGACAGGGCAGCGGCATCCCCCTCGCCGCCAAGCATTTGGGCGAACACCACCGCCAGCGAAAACGCCAACAGTCCCCAGGCATCGTCGATGGCAACGATGCCGCGAACCTTGTCGACGAACGGCCCCTTTGAGCCAGATTGGCGAATCGCATCCTGTGTGGCCGCCGGATCCGTGGCCGATGCAATTGCGCCCAGCAGCAAAGCAACCGGCGCTGGCACACCGATCAGCCACAAACCGACCGTGACGCCCAGCATGGTCGCCAGAACAATCGCCAGGGAGACAAGGAAAATAGCCTCGCCGTTATGTTTCAAGGCCTTGCCGGTGAGCGAACTTCCCAGCAAAAACGCCACCATGGTCAGCGCCATGACCGACAGGAAATCATAAAGCGCGCGCACCTCGGGCGGGATCAGGTCGAGCCCCGAGCCGCCGACCAATATGCCACAAATCAACAGCAGGGTAACCCGAGGCAGGCTGGAACGGCGCCCCACCGTATCCGCGGCCAGCCCCAGAAGAAACAGCGCGCCAAGCGTGATCATCAGGGTTGCCTGATCCATACCGCCCTACCCCACCAGCATCTTGAGGCCCTGCGTCACATCCGAGCGCACGGCGAGGCGCAGGCTTGGCTCGTCGCCGGCTTTCAGCGCCGCTATGATCAGGCGATGGTGATGTGGCGGGTCCTTGCGCCGCAAGCGACCGTAGAGGGCGCGCATGGTCGGTCCAAGCTGAAGCCAGACGGTTTCGGCCATGGCCAGCATCGCGGGCGCCTGTGCGCGCAGATAGAGCGTGCGGTGAAACTCCAGATTGCGGCGGATATAGGCAACCGCATCCTGGCGCGCGATATCCTCGGCAACGCGCATGTTGATGCTCTGGAGCCGGTCGATCAGGGCGATATGTGCGCGCGGCAGGGCGCGGCTTGCCAGTTCCACCTCGATCAGCGAGCGCAGCGCGGCCAGCTCCTCGATCCGTTCATTGTTGAGTTCCGGTGTACTTACCCGCCCTGAGCTTGAGATCGTCAGTGCCCCCTCCGCCGACAGGCGGCGCACAGCTTCGCGCGCGGGGGTCATCGACACCCCGAATTCGGCGCCGATGCCGCGCAGGGTCATCGCCTGACCCGGCGCAATTTCCCCATGCATGATCCGGGTACGCAGACCGCGGTAAACGCGGTCATGCGCCGATGGCGTCGGATCGGGGCGTGGGGTCAGCAACATGGCCTCATGTGATCACAAATACAGCGCAGGTCAATCACTGAAACGATAGCGGTGCAACGCCCCGCCCTCGCGGCGCAGCCATGCGCGCTGCACAGCATAGTCGGGCATCAGGCGCGACACCACCGACCAGAAGGCGGGCGAATGGTTCATTTCCGCCAGATGTGCCACCTCATGTGCGGCGACATAATCCAGCACCTCGGGCGGGGCCATGATCAGGCGCCAGGAATAGCTGAGCGCGCCGGAGGACGAACACGACCCCCATCGCGACCGCGTATCGCGCAGGGTGATCCGGCTATACCCCTGCCCAAGCAGCCCCGCATAATGATCCGATGCCGCCGCAAGCCGGTCACGCGCCCGCGCCTTGAGCCAGCCTTCAAGCCGGGCGGCGGCAGTTTCGGGGCGCCCCGGCACATGCAGGGTCGCGCCATCCTGCACCACGCGCCGCCCCGTGCCCTGGGCGATTCGCACCACAGCCCCCTCAACCGGGAGCTCAAGCCCATGCGCGACGGCAACCGTGACCGGGCGCTGCGCCAATTGCGCACGCAGCCAATCGGCCTTGGTACGGGCGAAATCAAGTGCCTCGGCCTCGGGCACACCACGCGGCAAAGTCAGCGTCACCCGCCCGTCGAGCCCCGAAACACGCAGCGAAATCCGCCGCGCGCGCGGGGATCGGCGCAGGCTAAGTTCAACTGGGGGGTTGCCCGGAAGCACATGATGGCCCATATGGCCTCCTGATTAGCGGATTGCGTGGCGACTAAAGCCTTTGACAGCTGACCATTGTTATGGCAGGTGGCGCGGACCGTCGACAAGACCAGAGATTTAAAGGGGATCACCAATGCCCAAAGAAGAATGGGGCGTAAAGCGCATTTGCCCAACCACTGGCAAGCGCTTCTACGACCTGAACAAGAACCCGATCATCAGCCCGTATACCGGCGAAGTGGTCGAACTCGCCACCGGCAAAAGCCGTTCCATGACGCCTGATGCCGAAGATGCCGAGACCAAGAAACTGCAAACGGCCGATGCGGACGACAGTTCGGATCTGCTGGATGATGATGACGTGGATGTCGATCTTGACGATGACATCCTCGAGGATGACGACGACGACGATGTCTCGCTTGACGAGATCGCCGACGTGGCCTCGGACGACTCTGACTCTTGAAAAACGAAAGGGCGGGATTTTCCTCTTGATCCCGCCCGCCGCTTTCCCTAGATAGCGGCGCACAGGCCTTGCGGGGCCACACTGATGGGGCCTTAGCTCAGCTGGGAGAGCGCTTGCATGGCATGCAAGAGGTCAGGGGTTCGATCCCCCTAGGCTCCACCAATAAATCCAAAGACTTAGACGAAAAAATACCCGCCAGTAAGGCGAGGTTTTCGTT
>NZ_CAJXIP010000165.1 GCF_913054395.1 uncultured Roseovarius sp. | reverse complement strand
TATTATCAAAATGTTGCCATTAGGAGAAACGGTAGCAGGGGCGCTCGCCTGCGCCGAATGAACCTTTTTCAGCCCTGGCTGAATGGAATTTCATTGAGGGTACAAAACTGGTTTCGGGCACTGTTTTGTGGGGTGACGCCGTCGTGATATACTTGCCTTGGCAAACCGAAGCAGTGTGCTTTGGTTGACAAAAGAAGGCATCGGTTGGCTTGGGTCGCAAACTTCCACCATTTGCAGCTGTGCGCGCGTTCGAAGCCGTCGCACGCCTTCTGAACGTTAAGGCGGCAGCCGATGAATTATGTCTGAGCGCCTCTGCGGTCAGCCACCAGTTGCGCGCTTTGGAAGAGTATTTTGACACGGCATTGTTTGAGCGGCGCGGAAACAAGTTGTCACTGACACTTACGGGGCGGGCTTATTCAGAAAAAATGACAACGCTCCTCAATTCATTTGACGAGTCGACCCGGTCGATCCGAGAGGCCGGTCATCGTCCTTTCCGCGTGCTTTGCACACCTGGATTTGTCGCGCGATGGCTGGTCCCGAGACTAGATCGCCTGAGTTTCGGAGATCGAGTGCGGCTGCGGGTATCGGACGGAGCGCCATCGCTGGATTTTGCCTCGAACGAAGCAGATCTTGTCATACAGTGGACGGATGCACCGGCTTCAGGCGTCGTGACGGAACCGTTGATGCAATCGGCGCGCTATCCCGTGATCAGCCCCGCCCTGAAGGTCAAAGAAGCAGTGGATTCGCCCGAAGACCTGTGTCGCCTTACACTGCTGCATGACGAGACGATGGATGCCTGGAAGACCTGGTTTCATTCGGCAGGCATCACACCGCCCGTTTTCCCTCGTGGCCCGACCTTCCCCAATTGCGAATTGGCTACGACGGCTGCGGAGCGCGGCCAGGGCGTGTCGCTGGCCTATGACGCTATTGTCCGGGCAACATTGGCCGAGGGGCGGCTCGTTCGGTTGTTCGATACCGTGGTCATGCCGTTTGTCATTTATTCGGTGGCATATCCGCAGGCTCGTGCCGAGGACCCGATGATCCGGGAATTTTCAGATTGGGTGCACGACGAAGTCGCGCGGGAGGATGTCGCTGCGACTAGCAGAAGTGTTGAAAGTCTCACCCGATAGGCCGCTTCAGACAACCACGCGCTGCAGTTGTTCGCTTCATCTGCTTTTGCCTGCGTTGCCGTAAGTCAGTTCTGAGCCCAGAGTGCCGGATGCTGCAAGTTGACCGCAGATTATACAGCCGCTTGGAATTCAAAGTCCGCGGAGGCAGTAGCCTCTTTCTATGCGGAAGATGGCGAAATCGTCATCAATAACGGCGATCCCTGGACGGGTCGTTCGCGCGCTCAGGATATGGCTTCCGGTTTCTACGCTGATGTTCCGGACTTGACTCTGTCATGCGACGATGTGCGTTGCGCAGGGGGGCATGTCGTATTCGTTTGGACGTTTACCGGGCATGACGCAACAACCGGCAAGCCTCTCAATATCCGTGGTTGGGAAGAGTGGGAGGTTGGAGATGATCTCAAAGTAATGGCTTCCCGGGGTTGGTTCGACGCTGAGGATTATGCCCGCCAAGCAGCGGGAGAGTAGCCATTTTTAGAGCGCCAAAGTACTTGTGTTTGTACCCCTCGCCAACCCAATGCTTTGTCGCGGCTCCGAACGCCGACCGGTTCGACCAATGCCGCACATCACCTCATCAAGGATCAGCAGAACCCCGTATCGGTCGCATGTGTCACGGATGCGGCGAAGATAACCCGGAACGGCGGGAACCGCGCCCGCTGTTGCCCCGACAACCGGCTCCGCGAAGAAGGCCATGACGGTCTCGGGACCGAGGCGGAGGATCTCGTCCTTCAGTGCCAGCGCGGCCCGCAGGCCATAGGCCTCGGCGCTTTCCCCGGCCTGCCGCTCGCGGTATTCGTAGCAGGGCGAGATATGGCCAGTCAGTGCAAGAAGCGGGGCAAACTGTGCCCGTCGCCATGCGTTCCCACCGGCGGCCAGCGCCCCAGCATGTTCCCATGATAGCTTTGCCGCCGGGCAATGACGCGGTGCCGCTGCGGCTGGCCGATCTCGACAAAGTATTGCCGGGCCAGTTTCAGCGCGGCTTGCACGGCTTCGGATTACCAGATCTGGTCGAGCATTCGCGGTTCGTTGGTCATGTTCAGCTTGCCCAATGCGCGCAGTCTTGCATGTGTTGCTGCCGATATTGACATACAATCGGCTAGGGCCTCGGCCATGCGCGCTTGGGTGAATTCAGTCAGAACCTGCACTGCTAGGGCCTCCTCCCCGACCTCCAGAAGGCGCTCCGCGGCGCGCAGGGTATCGGGGATGCGGGCATTCACATTTGCCTCGATTGCGCGCCAATGCGTCCAGACCTCATTCAAGATCGGCTCCGGGTCCTGGAAGGCCAGGTGCATCAGCCTCTTGAATTCATGGAAAGCGGATGTCCCGGTCTCGATGCCTTGCGGGACCAGGGAGACTGTATCGGGATCTTTCTCCTGCTTGCGGCGATCGAGGAATCGGTGGCTTTCGCCGGTTGTCAGGTAGCGGTGCTGCCGCCAGGCGGGCGGGACCGAGTTCTGCCCGAGGAACACAGGCAAGAGCGGCGCCGTGACGGGCCCTACAGGGGCGTGCCACATCATACGCAAAGCCTCATGCGCGGGATGTATCAGCGGCACAACCTGGCCATAGCCCGCGGTATCGCCCGTCAGGCGCCCGGTGCTGATGGACCAGAACACGTCGTCAAGGCTGATCTTTTCGGGGCGTTCGGCGCGGGCGCGCATCTCGTCCTCGATCCAGGCAACACCGTCCCAGCGATGCTTTCCGTCCCCATAGACGTGGTTGACGTTGAAGGGGCCGAGCTCGGGGGACCACCAGCCCTGTTCGCGGGCCGTGTCGAAGAAATGCGGTGGGAAAAGGAAATCCGCGTTCGGCGCGTCCGGTATCTCGCCGATATAGCCGGGGCGCGAGGCACGGATGCTGTCGGGCCCGAGCCGCTCGGCGCACCAAAGGCCGCAGCCCCCGGCAAACTCGATCACCACCCAGGCCTCATCGGGGTCCGCGATCATGTGGGAATTGCCGCCATAGGTCGAATAGCCGTGCTTGGCGACCAACCGGCTTATCAGTTCGACCCCTTCGCGGGCGGTCCGGGCGCGTTCCACCACGATACGGGCGAGGTCGGAATAATTTGGCCCGGTCTGGTCCTTGGGCGTCATAGCGATCAGCTCCGCCCGCGAAGTGGACCAGATGTCGCGCACCGCCACTCCGCATTCGTTCAACCCGCCATTGGTCAGAGGCGCGGGTACGCCGAGATAATAGCTGTAATTCACGCGCATGTTGCGCAGCGTCTCGGGCGCCTGCGGGATTTCGATCAGGTGGCCGGGCATGTCGGCCTGCGGCGTCACGCCCACTGTGACGTTTGCGCCCGCCGGATGCTCTGTGCGCGGATTGATCTCCAGCCAGTGACTGCTCGGCTCATCGCCGTAACCAGCCAGATAGGCCACCCCGTCGGCCGTGTGGTGGCGCCCGATGTAAATACCATAACTCATTGTGTTTTCTCTTCAGATGATATGCGTCGGGTTCAGGTGAGGGGGAAATGACAGGCATGGCGCCGCCCGTCCGCCATTGTCACATGCGGCGGTTTCTCGGCCCGGCAAAGGTCTTGCGCAAAGGGGCAGCGCCCTGCGAAATCGCATCCCTTCGGGCGATTGAGCAGGCTCGGCACCTCGCCCGAGATCGACACATGCACGCGGCGGCGGTCCGGGTCGGGTTGTGGCACGCCTTCAACCAGGGCCTTCGTGTAGGGATGCACGGGGCGGGCGAACACTTCGTCCGTGCGGCCCTCTTCCACGATGCGGCCCAGATACATGATCG
This sequence comes from uncultured Roseovarius sp., assembly GCF_913054395.1. Classification (GTDB taxonomy): domain Bacteria; phylum Pseudomonadota; class Alphaproteobacteria; order Rhodobacterales; family Rhodobacteraceae; genus Roseovarius. The sequence continues at coordinate 2,733 of NZ_CAJXIP010000165.1, read as the reverse complement.
CCAGCCGGTCCGCGATGTGGCGCACCACGGGCAGGTTGTGCGTGATGATCAGGTAGCCCAGCCCGTGCTCGGCCTGCAAATCGGCCATCAGGTTGAGGATCTCTCCTTGCACCGACACGTCCAGCCCCGCGGTGGGCTCATCGGCGATGATCAGCTTGGGGTTCAGTGCCAATGCGCGGGCGACGCCGACGCGCCGTGCCTGCCCCCCCGAAAGCTCGTGCGGATAGCGCGACAGGAACGGCTTGGGTAGGCGCACCATATCTGCCAACCGCTCGGCCTCGGCATCCAGATCGACGCCGGTGACGCCGTGGATCTGAAACGGCTCAGTGATCAGCGCCCGCACGGATTTGCGAGGGCTAAGCGATCCGACCGGGTCCTGGAACATCATCGCCATGTCGCGGCGCAGGGGTTTGAACCGGCTTTCCGGCATATTTCGGATCTCCTCCCCCTCAAAGCATACGCTGCCTGCTTGCGCTTGCATGAGGTTCAGCACGCAGCGCCCCAGTGTCGTCTTGCCGGATCCGCTCTCACCGACCAGCCCAACGGTTTCGCCGGGGGCGACTGACAAGCTGACATCGAGAACGGCGTCAACATGACGTTGGGTGATGCCCTTCAGACGCGCGCGCAGAGGGCCAACGGTTTCGAATTGCACGTTCAGGTTGGATACCTCCAGCAACGGTCTGTCGCTCTTGACGCGGACGGGCTTGCTGGCGCTGGCAGTGCCTTGTCCCACGGTCATCACGTCCAGTGGTGGCGGCCAGCTTGGATCGTGGTGCGGACCATCAAGAAGGTGACAGCGCGCAAGGCTCATCTCGCCTCGGGCGACATCCGGCGGCAGTTTTTCTCGGCATACCGGAAGGGCACGCTGGCAGCGCGGCGCATAGATACAGCCCGAGAGCGCCTTGGTTAGGTCAGGGATGTCGCCGGGGATCACCGGCAACTTGCGCGAAACGTCGTCAATCCGGGCAGGATCGCATTCCAGCAGCGCGCGGGTATAGGGGTGTTGCGCGTTGTGAAATATCTCACGCACCTCTCCCGCCTCGATCACCTCGCCCGCATACATGACAACGACATCATCACAGAGCTCGGCGATCAAACCAAGATTGTGCGAAACCACCACGACCGTTGCGTCCAGTTCCTTTTGGAGATCCTGCAAAAGGTGGATGATCTGCGCCTCCATCGTCACGTCCAGCGCGGTGGTCGGCTCGTCTGCCAGCAGGAGTTGCGGGCCAGTCAGCAGCGCCATGGCGATGCCCGCGCGTTGACGCATGCCGCCCGAGAAATGGTGCGGATACTGATCAATCCGCTTGTCCGGGTCGGGGATACCCACCTTGCCCAGCATCTCGACGGCCATACGGCGTTTCTCGGCGGCCGAGACATTGGGCCGCCGGTAGAGGATATCCAGCATCTGCCGACCATAGGTCAGCACCGGGATCTGGCTGGTCATCGGGTCCTGGAAGACGACCGAAATCTCTTCGCCACGGATGGCACGCAGTTGCGCTTCGCTGACATTCAGAAGGTCACGGTCGCCAAAGCGGACTTCGCCGCCAGTGACATCGGCGTTCTTTGCCAAGAGCCCGAGCAAAGCCCAAAGCACAGTGGACTTGCCGGAGCCACTTTCGCCAACGATCCCCAAGATCCGGTTCTTGCGGATCGGAAAACTGATGTCGCGCAACGCCTTGACCCGTCCGCGCGAGGTGCGGAAGTCGACGGACAGGTTGCGAACGTCCAGCAACGTTTCAGGGAAGTGTGTTGCATCTTTGGGCATATCAGCGTCCTTTCCCCATGCGTGGATCGAAAATGTCGCGCAGCGCTTCGCCGAGGAAGGTAAAGCCCAGAGTGGTCAGTATGAGCGGGATGCCCCCGGCGATCACCATCCAGGGCGCGTCGCGGATCACGAGGTAGCCTTCGTTCAGGATCGTGCCCCAGCTGGCGGTGGGCGGCGTCACGCCAAGGCCCAAGAAGCTCAAGCCGGCTTCGACGGTGACCACCACCGGCACTTCCATCGCGGCCAGGATCAGCAGAGGCCCGACCACGTTTGGCATAACGTGGTGCAGCAGGGTTCTTGACATACTGGCGCCCAGCGAGCGTTCGGCGAGGATGAAATCGGTGTTTTTCAGCGTCAGCGTGGCCGTGCGCGCCACCCGCGCATATTGCGGGATCGACGTGATGATCACGATGGCCAGTACCACGCTAAGGCTCGGCCCGGTCAGCGCCACGGTGGCCAGCGCCAGCACGATGGTCGGGAAAGAACGCACCGTGTCGAAGACCAACAGAAGCAGGCTGTCCAGCCAACGGGGCCCGAACCCGGCTATCATGCCGAGGATCAAGCCTATGACCAATGAAACAGATACGCCGATCGCCGCGATATAGAGGGCCACCCGCCCACCGTAGAGAATGCGTGACAGCGTATCGCGCCCCAGCTGGTCGGTGCCCGCCAGATGGTCCAGCGTCGGCCCCGACAGCCTCGCTGGCACATCCAGAGCATTGGGGTCGTAGGATGCCAGCCAGGGCGCAAAGATGGCGCTGGCAAAAAACAAGGTGACAAGGATCAGCCCGGTCAGTCCCTGCCAGTTGGTCAGGAACATGCGCAGCTTTTCGCGGCGCTCGCGGGCGGCGGATTCGCGGATCTCGGCTTCGGTTACGTGATCGGGGAGGCCCGATGCGTCTACCGCCGGGACGCCGGTTTCGGGTTCAGAGCGATTCTCGGACACGGGGATCAAACCAGGCTAT
>NZ_CAJXIP010000164.1 GCF_913054395.1 uncultured Roseovarius sp. | reverse complement strand
GGATCAAACCAGGCTATAAGGATGTCAGAAAACAGGACGACGAAGATGTAGAGGCCGGTGGCCACCAGAACTGCGCCCTGCACGATCGGGAAATTGCGTGCCATCACCGCGTCGAAAATCAGCTTGCCGATGCCGGGGCGGGCAAAGATGATTTCGGCGAAGACCGTCGAGGAGATCATGCCGCCAAAGCCCATGCCGATCAGCGTGATCGTGGGCAGGATGGCGACGCGAAGGGCATATCCGAAGACCACCCGCCGGGGTTGAAGCCCGAAAGCGCGCGCCGAACGGATGTAGTTCTCGCCCATGACTTCGAGCATCGATGCCCGTACCATACGTGCCAGGTAACCCACCCAGCTCAGCCCGATGGCGAAAGCCGGTAGGATCAGATGGGAAAGCTGATCGCCGACCTGCCCCGGCTCACCAGCCCCAATGGCCGGAAGCCAGCGCAGATGCACCGCAAAGATCAGCAGCGCCCAGATCGACACAAGAAACGACGGCACGGCGATGGTTCCCACCGACAGGACGCCGGTGACCCGATCGAGCCAGCTGTTGGGCTTGACCGCTGCCAGGCATCCCAGCGGAATACCAAGCAGCATGGCCCAGCCCATCCCCGCGCCGACCAGCGCCAGGGTAAAGCCGATCCGCTCCATGATGATGGTGGTGACGGGCCGGTCGGAAAACACGTCCAGCCCCAGGTCGCCCGTCAGCGCATTCCCTATATAGATCAGGAACTGTCGCCAGACCGGTTCGTTAAGATGCATCTTTTCGGCATAACGCGCGATGGCTTCTTCCGTCGCGCGCGGCCCAAGGGCGATCGTCGCCGGATCGCCGGGGATGAGGTAGAGCAGCGAGAACAGGACCAGCACAACGAGGCCGATCACCATCGCCGACAGGCCCACACGTTTGGTAAGGTAGTAGAGCACAGACGATCTCTCCTTGACCGAGTTTCAATATATCGGCCCGCGCGCCGCGGCGCGGGCCGATTCCAGGGGCCGAAGATCAGCCCTTGGTAAACCTCCGATAGTTCAACTCGCCCGAAGGGGCGGCGTTCACGGCCACATCGGTGCTGTGCACGAAGGCTTCGGGCTCATGGTTGATCCAAACATAGGCGCCGGTGTTTTCCATGATCTCTTGCATGCGTACATAGATGTCGTGGCGCTTTTGCATGTCGGTCTCGTTGATCCCTTCTTCATAGAGGCGGTCGAACTCTTCGTCGGTCCAGCGCTCCCAGTTCCAGACACCGACCTGGTCGGAGGTGAACCACTGCGTCGCTTCGTAGGGGTCGGGCGTGGTGCCGAAGCGCATGATCCAGAGCTCTAGATCCTTCCAGGTGTCGCCCTTGCTTTCCTGGCCCATTTCCCAAAACGGGCCACTGTCGAGCGGAATGATGTTGAGCGTGATCCCGACCGCCGCAAGGTTGGCCTGAATGATCTGTGCCGTAAGCATCCGTTCCTGGTTGTTCAGCGTGCGCAGCGTCAGCTCCAGACCGGAGACACCCGCCTCCTCCAGCAGCTCGCGTGCCTTGCCCGGGTCATAGCTGTAGCCCGCGCTGTCGCGCTGACCGGTCAGGCCGGGGCAGATAATGCCGTTGGATTTTGCCGTGGTGCCCGAATAGGCGCCCTGCAGGATGGTATCCACATCCACCGCATGTTGGATCGCCTTACGCACACGGATATCCTGCAACTTGGGATGTTCCGTGTTCATTCCCATCCACATGTATTGCAGTTCGCCGGCCACAGCGATCGCCGTACCCTCGGGCATGTTCTTGGTATAGCGCGCAAGCGTATCCGCGCCGACTTCGGTACAGTCCAACTCTCCGGCCTCGAAAGCCAGCTCCGCAGCTTTGACCTCGGTGATGACATTACATTCCACCCGGTCGAAGGCAGGTTTCGGTCCGGTCCATTCGGGGTTGGCGGAAAACACTGCGCGTTGTCCCGGCGTCGCCTCGTAGGTGTAGGGGCCGCAGACCGCAGGGAACACCGTGGTGAACTTGCCGCCAGCGTCGGCCATGGCCTTTTCGCTCAGCACCGCGCCAGGCCCGTGGCAAAGGGTGATCATGATGAAGGGCGCAAAAGGCTTGCTTAGAACGATTGTGCCGGTGCGGTCACCGGTCACCTCAACATGATCCAGCGCCGCGAAATAGCCCGCCCAGTCGCTGTCCTTCATCCTTTCGTAGGAGAACTTGACATCCGACGCCATCACAGGGCCGTAGCCGCCCGACCAGATCAGCCCCTCGGTCAGTTCGAAATCAATATGGGTGGCGTCGCGCTGTTCCAGCTTCGTGACGAAATAACTCGGTTCCCAGGTGAAGGTTTCGCCATCGCGGGCATATTGCGCGAGGAACGGAAGGCACTGCTTCTGGGCTTCGATCTCGGTGCCGCCGGTCATGAAGCCCGGATCGAGCACATTGTTGTCGCCATCGATCCTCAAGCGCAGCGTGCCGCCTGCCTGCGCAAAGGCTGCGGTGCTCCAAGCCGGGCCCAGAGCCAATGCGCCTAGTGCGGCGGTTGTGCCGAGAAAGCCCCGGCGGGTTGTTCCTGTCTGTTTCATTGTCGTGTCCTCCCTAGATAATTCCTGGCCGGAGCATGACACAGCGTCAGGCGTCGGCCTATTTCGCACCATTTCGCAAATTGACGCTTTAAGAACGCCTATTCACTCACAAATGATCGCGCGTGATCCGTTCGTCCCAGCGTTTCTCCGCGATCAGTTCATCGCCCTCCCATGCTCGCAGCTCGGCGGTGATGATGAAATCACAAGCATCAGCATGCAGAAGCGTCCGCGTTTCGGACCGCACCGACCAATCTCCGCGGCTCAGACCATAATACCATTCGGTGCGCCCCCAGGCCGTGGTGACGTCGTCCAGCTTTACGCCGTATGTCTCGTACCCCTGCTTGTGCAAGGTGATATCGTTGGCCAGCAGGCGCGTGACGCCGCCGCCATCGGCGATCTGCATCTCGATCTCGCCCCGCGCCGCGTCTTCCACGACACGAAAGTAGCTTTCAGGATCGGCGATCTGCTCGGTCGGTGGCGGCGGCCCCGCCTTCGGCGCTCCGAAATCCGGCAGCGCGTCATCCAGCGGCGAGGCTGCGCGCAACGGCAGTTCCAGCGCGCTCCCTTCCGTATGCAGGCTCAGCGTGACAGGCTCCGGCGTAGGCCAGATCATCGGGAAGTAGCTGCTGGACAAGGCCAGCCGAAGCTGATGCCCGGCCGGCAGGGATTGCGCCACATGCTTCATCGGGATGGTCACGTCATAGGCTTGACCGGGTTCCAGCATTTCGGGGCTGTCATGGCCCGCAAGATGGTTGATGTTGAAAACCCCGAAGGACAGGCGGGTGGACCGGCCGTCGGGATGGACATCCACCAGTCGCGCAGCGATCTGCGCCACAGGTCTATCCACACTCAAGCGCAGGTGAACATTGGCATCCCCCGCGAAGGCCATCCCGTCCTCAGGCACATCGATCTCGAAACACAGGCTGCCGGCGTCCTCCCGCCGTTGATCGACCGGCGCATCCCCGGGCGTCGCGTAGCCGCACCATTTACCCGAGGCCATGCCGACATCCGCTGGGCTTTGGTGATGAAGAACGGCGGTTTCGTGTGCCTTCTCGAGGCTCAGCCCGCCTTCTGGCGTCAGGTGAAACATCGTTCGCGTCACCTGTGGCGAAGGCCAGCTCGGCTCGGCGATCCAGCGGCCCGGCCGGTTTTCATAGTGACCCTGCGGCGGTACGCTGTCCTGCATGTAAAGCCGCAGCATCGGCTCATCCATGATCCCGGTCTCATGCCCTTTCAACCAATGATCCCACCAGCGTAGCTCCTCTTGCAGAAATCCGATGGCGGGCCCCGGCGCGCCCATGTGCGGGTAGCGATGCGCCCAAGGCCCCACGAGCCCTTTCTTCGAGCCCTGCAAATGTTCCATTAACCGAAATACACTGCGCGGGTAGCCATCCGCCCAGCCCGAAACGGCATAGACCGGGACCTGTACCTTCGACCAATCCTCACAGATCGAGCCGTGCTCCCAGAATGCGTCGCGGCGCTGGTGCTCAAGCCAGTTCTTCAGCCAAAGCCCACTCCCCTCAAGCCGCTCCAGCCACATGTCGCGCCATTTGTCACCAACATTCGCCGGGTCCGGCGGTAGGGTGTTCCGCCCGAACATGATGGAGGCCCAGCTGAGTTGCTCGCCAAGAAGGCAGCCGCCCATGTAATGGATGTCGTCAGCGTAGCGGTCGTCGGTGGAACACAGCGTTACGACCGCCTTCAATGCGGGCGGCTGGAGGGCCGCTATCTGCAACCCATTGAAACCGCCCCAGGAAATGCCGATCATGCCAACCTTGCCGTCGCACCATGGTTGATCCGCAATCCAGGCTATGGCGTCGCACCCGTCCTGCAATTCCTGCGGCAGGTATTCATCCACCATCAACCCCTCGGAATCCCCGGCTCCGCGCAGATCCAGCCGAACCACCGCATAGCCATGCCCAGCCAGGTAAGGCTGCATTGATGCATCGCGTGCGGTCGTGAAGTCGTTCTTGCGATAGGGGAGATATTCCAAGATCGCAGGCACCGGCGCGTCCTCTGCACCCTCCGGCATCCATATGCGCGCGGCCAGCTTGCAGCCATCCGGCATCGGGATTTCCATATGGTGGATTTCCCGCACAACGTGGGGATAGCCATCAACCTGCGCAATCATTTCAGCCCTCCGATTTCCCTGCACCCCTGCGGTGCCAAATTCGTTGAAAAGTCTACTCGCATCATGGGGCGGGGCAATTTCGCACTAATTCGCGAATTGACGCGAATAATGCTTCACCTTAACAAGGTTCCATGTCTGATGAACTTCGCCAAAATCTGGGACTGCTTTGCAGCTACCACCCCTCCATCGCCGAGGTATGTCGCGGGCTCGAGATCAACCGACAGCAGTTCAACAAGTATCTCGCAGGCACTTCTCATCCGTCGCGCAGCAACATGCGCCGGATCTGCGATTTCTTCGGCGTATCGGAATCAGAGCTGCTGATGGAGCCTCAGCAATTCGAGGAAATCATTGCCCTCAAACGCAAGCCCCTCCAGCAGGAAGCGCTGAGCAAGCCGCTGCGTCATCTCGACAAGCTCTATCAGCACAGCCAGGATCTGGAAAAATACCTCGGCTACTATTTCCGATATTTTTACTCCTTTGGAAATCAGGGAAAGGTCATTCGCTCTCTCGCGCTCGTCTACCGCGAAGACAACAAGTATTACTGGAAGAACATCGAGATTCTGCGCGACCCGGAAACCGGGCGATCGAATGGGCTGAACAAGTATGAGGGGGTCCTGTTCTATCTTGCCGACCGCCTGTATATTCTCGAGTATGAATCGATCGAAGTGAACACGATCACGCAGGCAACGTTTTACCCCAGCCACCGAAACCGCATCGGGCTTTTGCTTGGTATCCAAACAGGTGGTCCGACCCGCCGCGGTCGCAAACCTGGCGCCTCAAAGGTCGCGCTGGAATACCTCGGACGCGATATCAATGTGCGCCAGGCACTCAAGAGGACCGGTCTATTCGACCCCGGTGACGGCTCGCCGCGTTCCGAAATCATCTCTTTGATCGAGAATAGCATTGAGCCGTCGTCCTTCGTCCTCGATGTGGACGAACCCTGACAACTGTGCCGAGAATGCAATTTGAACAGGATGGCCGCTTGATAGTGTGGCGAGCTGCGCACCACGCACGGCCGTCATTGACCCGCGTTCATGAGTTCGCCCCATTGCACTTGAAGAGCAACAGGGGTCTGCGTGTAGCGGGCTTGTAGATGAACCCACGTTTCGGGGTCGGGGATCAGCGTAGCTGTGAGCCTTGTCCGTGACGATCGTCAGTGGGTGATACTAGCGAACCGTCTCCCGCCCCTGCAGTAGAAAAGCCCTTGTGGCCTTCGCGTTGCGCTTTGCCGTCAAGCGGGAGTCAATCAGCTGGCCGAACTGGTCGACGGCCCGCCAAAGATAACACCACCGCCCGCCGATCCGGACATAGGTTTCGTCGACATACCACTGCAGCCCGCGCCACGAGCGATGCCCGGCGAAGGCCCGCTTGCGGATTTCGGGGCCAGATCTACGCACCCAGCGGCGGTTGGCCGAGTATTGCTCCGCAGTTCACACTGGGTGTGAAACCTGTAATTCTGCACCGATACGTCGATCCCAAAGGCAACCAGCGCGACTATGGGAAACGCGTGCTCGGAGCTTAGGGTGGCATTATGCGCCCAGCCGGAGCAGACCCCACAAGGGGCTGAACAACCGGGCCGAGGCGTCGCCGCGGCCCACCCGGCGACGAGAAAAGATTATGGGTCGGTTCAAGCCCCCGCGACAGGCCCAGCGTTTTCTGTCAGCCCATAACCAAACCGCCGCCATCTTCCCTCCGAAGCGGCCCCGAATTTACGCAGCATCCTATCTCCACGCCCGGGCTGACGCGTTCAGCCCGTGGACCGATTATGCGGACGAAATGACCGCGTGAACGCCGCGCTGTTCTTGGTTAGGCTGCGGTCGAAAAACATGACAAAGCCCGCGTATCTTAGGGTTCTTCGCTGCCAATCTCTTCCTTGCGCTTGGCGATATAGGCGTCCAGTTCCTCGCGGATTGCGGGTTCAAGCGGGGGTTGCTCG
>NZ_CAJXIP010000163.1 GCF_913054395.1 uncultured Roseovarius sp. | reverse complement strand
GAAAGAGGGAACAAGAATTAACCGGGGGCGGTCAATGCAGCTTTTAAAATTCCCAAATATTGGCTTTAAAATTCCTGAATGTCGGGAAGCCTTATTTGCATTTTCAGGATTTCCGCCAAGTCAGGTCGTTTGGTTTGCAAAGCATGACCCGTCGACGCTTGTCGGCTCCGCATGACTTTACCCGGCCTCGGCCCATTCTGGGCAATCCGGCATGGCTCTCACGGCGCTGTATCCGACATCGGCCATTCTTGATAGTGCTGCGATTGTGGGGTCAGGGCATAGACAGGGACTTGGCGCGAGACGCATACAAGATATTCAGGCTCCGGGCGGCTCACCCCCCTGACCAACGGGCACAAGGCGTACAAAATGGTTAACAGTGCTATCCTTCGAGTTCCGGTATTCGCCAGTGCGACAGTCCTAACCGGGCTGGTTCTTCTTGGATTTAGCGGGGAATTCTTCGCGCCCGGCAATTCAGCGGCGGTTGTCCGGCCGCTGGCCGGGATATTGCTTTTACCACTGACGGCGGTTTTGTGGCGGATGAAAGCGCCGCGTCGCGCGCTGTTTTCGCTGGCCTGGGCGATTGTTGCACTCGGCTCTGTTGCTCCCAGTTTTTTCACCTCCGGGGTGGAGTGCACCAGGGGATGCGTCAAGCTCTACCAAAAGAACCTGCTGTCGAAGGCATGGCCGCGCTATCCATTGGCTGACGATATTATTGCCTCGGGCGCCGAGATCGTGACGTTGCAAGAGGTTTCAGATCATAATCGACAGTACATGGCAAAATTGTTCGGCCACTATCCCAATGCCGTCACCTGCACGTTTCGACCGGCACAGGACGTCGCCGTGCTGACCTCCTTGCCCGCGGTGGATCGCTCCGAGTTTTGCCTGACCGAAGCCGGGCTAGCGGGGATTCAGGTCCTGGCGCCAAATGGTCGGCCCATTTGGGTCTTGTCCATTCACCTGGAATGGCCGTTTCCGTTTGATCAGGACCACCAAAGCCAAATCATCGCCAAGCGCATCGCTGAACTGGACGGGCCAGTGCTGATCGCGGGTGATTTCAACATGGTTCCCTGGGCGGGAAACGTACAACGAATCCAGCAGGCCGCCGGGACCGACCGCCTTGGTGCGTTTCACAACACCTTTCGTTTGGGCGGCTGGTTGCTGCCCTTGCCCATAGATATGGTATTGGTGCCAAAAGGCGCATCAGGGGGCGTTGGTCTACGCCCCTATATGGGATCGGATCATTTGGGGGTTCTGGCCCGCATCTCTTTACCCTGACGTCATGAGCGGCCCATGGTGAAGGTTCGCCCGGATCTGGCGCAAGGTTTCAGTCGCGCGGGGTCTCCGAACCTTTCTTGCGAACGTAAAGCTCAAGCCGGTGATGGACGATGTCATAGCCCATCGCGTCGGCAATCTCGGCTTGCAGCTGTTCGATCCGGTCATTGGCGAATTCGACCACCTCGCCGGTTTCGACATCAATCATGTGGTCATGATGCTGGGTCTCGGTATGTTCGAAACGCGCGGGCGTGCCTTCAAACTGGTGGCGCAGGATCACGCCCTGCGCCTCAAGTTCGGTCAGAGTGCGATAGACCGTCGAAAGCGATATTCCCGGCACCGCCTCTTCGGCGCGACGCTGCAACTCGACGGCTTCGGGGTGATCCTCGGCCTCGGCCAGAACCGTCAACAGGGCGGCACGCTGACGCGTGATGCGAACGCCCGCATGGCGCAGGGCTTCTGTCAGTTTCTTGGTTTTGCGGTCAATCTCGGTCATTCCGTCTTTTTCGCGCAAATTCGATGAAACACGCAAGCCCCAGATGCAATTGATTTGCATTTTCATTGACAGTTGCAAATCATTCCTAGATGCATTTAAAGAAGAGAAAGAAACAAGGAATGCCGGGATGTTCACTGGAAAATCAGTTTTGGGAATGGTCGTAAGCCTTGCGCTGGCCGGGCTGGCGGGCCCGAGCGCTGCGCAAGACAAGCTAAAGGTCGTCACGACATTCACCGTGATTGGCGACATGGCGCAGAATGTGGCAGGAGATGCGGCCGAGGTGGTCTCGATCACCAGGCCCGGTGCCGAAATCCACGGTTACGCGCCGACGCCGCGCGATCTGGTCAAGGCGCAAGGGGCGGACCTCATCCTGTGGAACGGGCTGTATCTCGAACGCTGGTTCGAGCAGTTCTTCGCCAACCTCAGTGATGTACCCGCCGCCACGGTCTCTGAAGGCGTGGTGCCAATCGCGATTTCCGGCGGGGAATATGCGGGTAAACCCAACCCGCATGCCTGGATGGCGCTCGATTCCGCCGAGATCTACATCGATAACATCCGTGATGCGCTAAGCGCGGCCGATCCCGATAATGCCGAAATCTATGCCGCCAATGCCAAAGCCTATAAGGACCGGATGGCAGAGGTGATCGGCCCGCTACGCGCCGCCGCCCGCGCCCTTCCGGAAAATCGCCGCTGGCTGGTGACCTCGGAGGGTGCATTTTCATACCTGGCGCGCGATTTCGGGCTGACCGAGGTTTACCTCTGGCCGATCAACGCGGATGCGCAAGGCACGCCACAACAGGTGCGCAAGGTGATTGATACCGTGCGCGAGCACGGTATTCCCGTGGTGTTCTCGGAAAGCACCGTCTCGGACAAACCGGCACGCCAGGTCGCACGCGAGACCGGGGCGAGCTATGGCGGCGTGCTCTACGTTGACAGCATTTCAGAGCGGGACGGCCCGGTTCCGACGTATCTCGACCTGCTGCGCGTCACGTCGGAAACCATCTTGAAAGGTCTGAAGGAGTGAACGGGGACGGCATACGCGCCGAGGGCGTAACAGTCACCTATCGCAACGGGCACACCGCGCTGCGCGATGCAAGTTTTGAAGTCCCGCGCGGCACGATCACCGCGCTGGTCGGCGTGAACGGGGCGGGCAAGTCCACACTGTTCAAGGCGCTCATGAACTTCGTGCCGGTCTCGGCCGGGCGGATCACGATCCTGGGTCAGCCGGTGCGTGCAATCATGAAGCAACAGGCCGTGGCCTATGTTCCGCAGGCCGAAGAGGTCGACTGGACCTTTCCGGTGCTTGTCGAAGATGTGGTGATGATGGGGCGTTATGGCCATATGGGGTTCTTGCGCCGCCCGCGCGCGGCGGATCACGAGGCCGTGGCCAAAGCCCTTGCCCGCGTCAACATGAGCGAGTTTCGCAACCGCCAGATCGGCGAGCTTTCAGGCGGCCAGAAAAAACGCGTCTTTCTGGCACGGGCGCTTGCGCAGGATGCGCAGGTCATCCTGCTTGACGAGCCGTTCACCGGCGTTGATGTGAAGACCGAGGAACAGATGATCGCCCTTTTGCGTGATCTACGCAAAGAAGGGCGCGTCATGCTCGTCGCCACGCATAATCTTGGATCGGTGCCCGAGTTTTGCGACCGCGTCGTTCTGGTCAAAGGCACAGTGATCGCCCATGGCCCGACGGCAGAGGTTTTCACGCCTGAACACCTGCGGGATGCGTTTGGCGGCGTGCTGCGGCACTTCCTGCTTGAAGGGCAGCGGCTTCACGACGACGAGGACCCGCGCAAGCTTGATATCTTTACCGATGATGAACGACCGCTGGTGATCTATGATGACCGCACACGGACGGTGAAGGGACAGTCATGATCCTGCTGGAGCCATTCACCTACGGCTATATGACGAATGCGATCTGGGTGTCGGGCCTTGTCGGTGCGGTCTGCGCCTTTCTGTCCGCCTACCTGATGCTCAAGGGCTGGTCGCTGATCGGCGATGCGCTTGCGCATTCCGTGGTGCCGGGTGTCGCGGGGGCCTATATGCTTGGCCTGCCCTTCGCCATTGGCGCCTTTCTTTCGGGCGGTCTTGCGGCGCTTTCAATGCTGTTCCTGCGCCAACGCTCCGGACTTAAGGAAGACGTGGTGATCGGGCTGATCTTCACCGCCTTTTTCGGGCTGGGGCTGTTCATGGTTTCGCTCAACCCGATGGCGGTTTCGATCCAGACGATCATCATGGGCAACATCCTGGCGATCACGCCCGACGACACCTTGCAGCTTGCCATCATCGGGGGCATCTCGCTGATCGTTCTGCTTGCGAAATGGCGTGATCTTCTTGCCGTTTTCTTTGACGAGGCCCATGCGCGTTCCATCGGGCTGAATGTGACCGCCCTGCGGCTGATCTTTTTCACGCTCTTGTCGGCCTCGACCGTCGCCGCGATGCAGACCGTCGGCGCGTTCCTCGTCATCGCGCTTGTCGTCACCCCCGGCGCAACCGCCTATCTGCTGACCGACCGTTTTCCCCGGCTACTGATGCTTTCGACCGCAATCGGGTCGATCACCTCGGCCTCTGGCGCCTATCTGAGCTATTTCCTCGACGGAGCAACCGGCGGGGTGATCGTTTGCCTGCAAACGGCGCTGTTTGGCATCGCACTGGTGTTCGCGCCCAAGCACGGAATGCTGGCCGCCCGCGCACGTGCCAGATCCGCCATTGAAGAGGCCACATGATGCAGGATCTGTTACTTCCGCTGCAATTCCCCTTCATGCAGAATGCCATGCTGATCGTGGTGCTGATTGCACCCGCAGCAGCGATGCTAAGCTGTTTTCTGGTACTCAAAGGCTGGTCGCTGATGGGCGATGCCACAAGTCACGCGGTGCTGCCCGGTGTCGTGCTGGCCTATTTGGCGGGAATTCCGCTTATTATCGGCGCTTTTCTGGCGGGGCTTGTCTGTGCGCTTGGCACCGGCTTTATCAAGGAGAATTCGCGGATAAAACAGGACACGGTCATGGGCGTCGTGTTCTCAGGCATGTTTGGCCTCGGCATCGTGATCTACACTCAGGTCGAAACCGCGCTTCATCTTGATCATATCCTGTTCGGCAACATGCTGGGGGTTGGGGGCAAAGACCTCTGGACCGCCGGGCTTATCTCGGGTGGGGTCGCCGCGATCCTCGGGATGAAATGGCGCGATTTCCTTGCACATAGCTTTGATCCGGTGCAGGCCAAAATGATAGGCCTGCGGGTGAGCTGGTTGCATTACGGGCTGCTTGCCATTCTGTCGGCCACCATCGTGGCGATGCTGTCGTCGGTTGGCATCATTCTGTCGGTTGCTTATCTGATTGCTCCGGGTGCCATTGCTTTCCTGCTTACGCGGCGGTTCTCTGCCATGATGATCCTATCAATAATCGTAGCCCTGCTGGCGGGAATGATCGGGATATACACCTCTTTCTGGCTTGATGCGGCCCCGGCGCCGACCATTGTGCTGCTCTTGACGGGGATGTTCCTTGCCGCTCTGGCGTTGCGCGGGTTGCGCGAACGCCGCATCAAAGGGCTGGCGTGAGGGATAACCCCGTTTCGCTTGAAAAGAGCCCCCGGATCAAGGCACGTCACGGGTTGACCGCTTGTGACGGGATGATTGAGGGGATGAACAGGATACGAAGGATGACCTTCAAGATCTTGCCTACAGCCTTTCCTGATGTTGTGGATATTTTCCGCCAGCGGTCGTGAACGATCACAACTCCTCCTGGTTCAAAAGCGCGATCAATTCACCCTGGCGATGCGTATCAGTTTTCTGAAAGATCGACCGCAAGTGGCTGCGCCCCGTCCAGACAGAAATGCAAAGCCGCTCAGAAACCTCCTTCACGCTCATCCCCTGCACCAGAAGGTCAGCAAAGTCCGCCTCGGTCGTGGTTAACCCAAATTTATGTTGCATGCGCGACTTGCGGGATTGGAGCGGGCTGGACACTTCGCGCACGGCAAGCATGAACCGTGCCCCTCCGATCAACGCCCCCAAATCGCGCGGCAAGAGCAATGCTTCGACAAGTATCGACTTTCCGTCTTTTGTCGTTGCGATGGCCGGCGGAGGCAGCAGCGCGGGAGTATCGCCGTTACACTCCCGGCAGGCTTTCAGCATCGTGTCGATTTTCTCGTCGAGAAGCCCTTGGTCGATGGTGATCCTTTGGCAGGTAATACGCAAATTTATCGAAGTTGTGCGGTGTCCCGGCAGATCGACACGGATGAACTTGCCATCTGAATCGAGAGCGATCATCAAATTGCTTTCTTCCTGGAAAAACAAGGCCATCTTCTCCCCAAGCGATAGCTCGAATTGGGCGTTAATGCGTCACTGTTTTTTTCAAGACACGCCGGGCACCACGTCTATCCCGATCACCGCAAACAAAACTTTCCCGGCCTTGAAGTCCGCCAAGGCCGGTTTGTCTTACCCTGCCCCCAATGTCTGGACGCCATAATGGATGATCGGCTATGGGCGCTCATTGATATTTATCAACGGAGCAACAATACGGACGAAATCCCCCGTTCGACGTACAAAGTTCGCTGCGCCCTGACCTTCCGCAATTCGCAGTTCATGAAAAGCAGCCCACGACAGGACACACGATAATCGGCATGACGCCGTATTGCTGCAGCGCCGCCAAGAGCCTGTCCTTTTTCAGAGTCTGCCCCCCTGAACACCCGCAATGAGTGAAACTCATGTCGATTTTTTCCACCCTGGCGCCTGCCTGTAACCGCAAGGAAAACAACCTGTGCACAGAGTAAACTTTTTGCCAATTTCCGCCGAAAGCAGGTTGCACTCACCCGCGACTCGCCATAGATAGCACGAGTTGATTGTCGCGGGATGGAGCAGCCCGGTAGCTCGTCAGGCTCATAACCTGAAGGTCGTA
>NZ_CAJXIP010000162.1 GCF_913054395.1 uncultured Roseovarius sp. | reverse complement strand
AATTTGGAATTGGTTACGCCCCTGCCCGGGTGCCGTCAATCACTATATGCGGGGGCCGGGATGCCTGTTGCCAATGCGTGACAGGCCCAAAAGCATCGCCAAAAGCAGGATCATAACCATGTCGCCGGTGCGCGCATAAAGCGTCGGCGCAAGGGGGGGCGGCAGCGGCGCATCACGCCAGCCCGCCTGTCCCATCGGGATCGCGGCGGTAATCCGCCCGGTGGCGTCGATCATCGCCGAGACACCGGTATTGGCGACCCGGATCATCGGCAGCCCCTGTTCGGCACTGCGCAGCCGCGCCTGTGCCAGATGCTGATAAGGCCCGGAGACCTGCCCGAACCAGGCGTCATTGGTAATCAGAAGCATGAAGTCGGGGCGCTCGGGGGCCGCGCGCACATCCTGTGCGAACACCCCCTCGTAACAGATCAGCGGCAAGGCCCGTCCAAGATCGCCGATCCCGATCACCTGCGCGCCGGGCCCCGAGGAATAGCCCTGGCCTTCCTGCGCGGCGAGGCCGTGAATTCCGATCCGCCCAAGCCAGTCGCCAAAGGGCACATATTCACCGAAGGGTACAAGGTGGTGCTTGTCATAGACTGCTGCCACAGTGCCGCCCGCCTCGATCAGCGCAAGGGAGTTGTAAAGCCGCGGCCCGTCATAGCGTTGCAGGCCGACGATCACCGGTACGCCGCCAGCCGCCGCCGAAATCACCTCAAGCGTCGGCGCGGCAGTGTTGAGCATGACCGGCACCGCCGTTTCCGGCCACACGATCAGATCGGGGCGCCGCTCCCCGGCCTGAGAAAACAGGATCTGGCGGTCGAAAAATCCCTGGATCTTATCGGCCTTCCATTTCTCGTGCTGCGGCGCATTGGGCTGGACCAGGCGCACGGTGGGGGCCTCGCTCTGTGCCGCCGCATCGGGCCGCAGGGCGCCCCCCAAAGGCAAGAGCAGCCCCAGCAACACCAGCGCGGCAACGCCGCCCCACCGGCCCGCGACAGCATGCCAAAGCGCCACGGCGCCGCCCAGCACAAGCGCCGTCAGCCCCAGCGATCCCGCGTAAGAGGCCCAGTGCAGGGCCCCCGTATCAATCAGCACATGCCCCGGCTGAGCCCAGGGAAACCCGGTGAAAAGATACCCGCGCGCGGCCTCAGACAAGCCTAGCCCGCCGATAAAGCCAGGGGCGCCGCCGCCCGCCGCACGTGCAAGCGCCAGGCCCGCCGCGAAAAACAGTGCAAGGCCCGCAGCAAGCCCCAGAAGCGCGAAGGGCGCCATCCAGCCGTGGCGGGCCACATCGACAAGGAAAGGCTCGACGATCCAGCTTAGCGCGAGCAGGAAATACCCGGTGCCAAAGGCCCAGCCAAGCCAAGCGGCCTGACGCCAGTTGTTGGTGCTGAGAAACAGCCCGAAGAGTAGCGCAAACATCACCAGCGTCGCGGGCCAGAGACCAAACGGCGCCTGCCCGAGCGCCGCAAGCGCCCCGGTCACGATCACGATCAGCCAGCGGCGCAGGGGGGGGATCCCGGCCAAACGGCGCAAGGCCCGGTCCGGCAGGCCGGACAGATCAGCCATGCACCGGCTCGGCCAGACGGACCCGAAGGCGCTTTACCCGGCGCGGGTCGGCCTCCATCACCTCGATCACCGGCCCGGCGGGGTGCTCGATCACCTCGCCACGCACCGGCACCCGGCCAAGCAGCATGAAGACCAGCCCGCCAAGCGTGTCGATCTCTTCTTCATCGACCGAATCCACGTCCGTAAGCGACTGACCGATCTCGGCCTCGAAATCCTCGAGCGGGGTCTTGGCGAGGGCCACGTAACAGCCGGGGCTTTCCTCATTCCAGAAATGGCCCTCGTCGATGTCATGCTCGTCCTCGATCTCGCCGACGACCTGTTCGATCAGGTCCTCGATGGTGACAAGCCCGTCAACGCCGCCGTATTCATCAATCACAAGCGCCATATGCCGCCGCTCTGCCTGCATCTTTTGCAAGAGCACGCCAATCGGCATCGAAGGGGGCACGAACAGCAAGGGGCGCAACATCCGCTTGAGCGAAAAGCGCCCGCCATTACCGTTGAACCCGTGCTTAAGTGCAAAATCCTTGAGGTGCACCATCCCGATCGGCGTATCCAGCGTGCCCTCATAGACCGGCAGGCGGGTCATGCCGCTATTGCGGAAGACATGCACAAGCTCGTCCTTGGTGGTGGTCACGGGCACCGAAACGATGTCTGCCTTGGGAATGGCCACATCCTCGACCGCCATGTCGCGCAGGTTGCGCATGCCAAAGCCGCCATTGGCCGGCACTGCATCCTCTTGCTCATCCGGGTTGGTGTCATCGCTGGGGTTGAATACCCCGATAATGCGGCGGAAAAATCCGCCGGTTTCTTCCGTTGTGGTTTGGCCTTCCGGCTGCGCGCCTTGCGCTGCGTTAGAAGACCCGTCGGTACTCTCGCCCATCCATCTCTTTCCAGTTTGCGGGCCAATATGCCCAATAGCCTAATATGGGTCAGGCAACCCCAGTTTGCCAAGTATCGCCACTTCGGTTGTTTCCATCAAAGTGGCATCTTGGTCACGGATATGATCATAGCCCAGCAAATGTAACACTGCATGCACGATCAGGTGCGTCACATGATCCGCAAGCGGCTTGTCGCCAGCGGCGGCTTCGGCGGCGCAGGTATCATAGGCGATGGCGATATCGCCAAGCTCGCTGTCGGGGCCGGGTTGCGGAAGATCGGGTCGCGCGCCGGGGGTGTCGGGCGCACGCTCGTCGCTTGGCCAGGACAGCACGTTCGTCGCCTGCGGCTTTTCGCGAAAATCGCTGTTGAGGGCGGCGATGCGCGTATCATCACAGCCCAGAACGCTAATCTCGAACGCCCCCGGATCAAGCCCGAGATGCCGCAGCGTTGCCGCGGCCGCGCGTTCGGCAATATCCTCAAGCTGCGCCGCCTGCCAGCGGTCGTCTTCGATCATTACCTCTGTCAGCATCCCAGTCCACGCCCCTGCGTTACACGTCCGCCTCATAGGCCTCGATGATCGCGGCCACAAGCGGATGACGTACCACATCCCTGGAGGTAAAATAGTTAAAGCTGATCTTGGGAATTGATTTCAACAGACGCTCGGCATCGGCAAGCCCCGAGGGCACGCCGCGCGGCAGGTCGATCTGGGTGCGATCCCCGGTGATCACCATGCGGCTGCCTTCGCCGAGGCGGGTCAGGAACATCTTCATCTGCATCGAGGTCGCGTTCTGCGCCTCGTCCAGCACAACAAAGGCGTTCGACAGGGTCCGTCCGCGCATAAAGGCCAGCGGGGCGATCTCGATGCGCTTTTCCTCGATCAGCTTGGCAAGCTGTTTGCCCGGCAGGAAATCGTTCAGCGCGTCGTAAAGCGGCTGCATGTAGGGATCGACCTTGTCCTTCATGTCGCCGGGCAGATAGCCCAGCTTTTCGCCGGCCTCGACCGCCGGGCGCGACAGGATGATACGATCGACATGGCCCTCGATGAACATGTTCACCGCCACTGCCACCGCCAGATAGGTCTTGCCGGTGCCCGCAGGCCCGATGCCAAAGGCAAGCTCGTTGGTGAAAAGTGACTGTACATAGGCCTTTTGCGCGTCGGTGCGCGGCTCAACCAGCTTTTTGCGGGTCTTGATCTCGACCGGGCCGCCCTTGAACATCTCAAGCTGATCCCCGTCGAGCGCACCGGTGCCCGCATCCGAACCGCCCATGCGCAATTCGCGGTCCACATCGCCATGTTCCACGGCCTTGCCGGTTTCAAGCCGCCCATAGAGCGCGTTCAGCACCTTGACCGCCTCGGCCACGGGCGCATCATCGCCCATCACCGAGAGGTGATTTCCACGCCGCACGATCTGCACGCCAAGGCTGCGCTCGATCTCGGCAAGGTTCCGGTCATATTCGCCGCACAAATCAATCAGCAGCATGTTGTCTGGAAATTCAATCACAGCTTCGTTGACCGAAGCCACGTCGGAAACGGGGGGTGGTGCGCTATGGACCAATCAGTTCTCCCAAAACCAGTTGTGTGATTCAAGCCTGCCAAGTTGCGGCGCAAGGTGCAAGCGTCCGGCGGCGAAACTTTGCCTCATGGAACGAAAAACTGCGGACCTTTCGGCCCGCAGTTGTATTTTCCGACGATGTAAAGCACGCTCAGAGCGGATCGGAGATCGGACTGCCGCCTTTGAAATCGCCGGTGGCGACCGTCGCCGGGCCAACGCCCGAGCACACCGGCTTGCCGAATTTATCAAGGCGTTGCGACAGGTAGCCCTCGACGCCGTCGTCGATGATCCAGTGATCACAGCCGTTGGGGTCAATCCAGATACCGGCCTGAAGCTGGCTCAGATGTTTCTTGTCGGTGCCGCGGTCACGGGTCTTGTCCGGTCCAACGCTGCCGTGGCCACCGGTACAGGCCGCCAAGACACCCAGGATCGGAACAAAAAGTGCAAGTTTAACCATTTTCATCATCCGATCCCCTTAGCGCCAGCACAAGATTTCGACACGGCGGTTCTGGGCCATGCCTTCTGCGGTACTGTTTGATGCCTTGGGCATACGCTCGCCGTAGCCGCGAACATCCGCGATGCTGGCCCCGGTACTTTTGGCGATGGAAGCCACCGAATTGGCACGCCGCAGCGAGAGGCCCATGTTGTATTCGTCAGAGGCGCGGCTGTCGGTGTGACCGACGATGGTATAGGACACCGCCCCCGCCTCCTGGAAAAACTTCGTCAGACGCTGGCGATTGCTTGCGTTGATGCGGGCGCTGTCGGTCGCGAACATCTGATCGGTGTTGATCACACCGCAGAGGTTTGCCTCGTGGCAGACCGGTATCCCCTGACGGTTGACATGGGGGGACATATAGCCCTCGGCCCCGTCGTCCATCACCCAATGTTCACAGCCATCGGGATCGACCCAGATTGTCGGAATGTATCGTTCGCCCACGATCGTGCGCCCATTCTCGCTCTGGGCAAAACCCGCCCCCGCCGTGACAGCGACACCGAGGGCCACCGCTAGAGCGCCCCCAACCATGCCGCGCAAGCCGTTCGAATTAATTTTCGTCACCAGTACTTTCCTTTTATGACACTAGGCCAATCGGCGGAAAAAAGTGCAGCCTGACCGTATAACATACCAAAATTCTAGCAGCCATAATAAGGAAGTGAAGTTAATTTCACTACATATTGGGGATATCCCGCGAACAATACATATACAGCGTCGCAATTTCGCCACATTTGGAACAAATGGAAGCGAACTCAGTCCCGGACAAGTCGCCCCGCCAGAGAGTTGGTGCCGCTCTCGATGATTTCGACGCGCGCCAGATCACCCACCGCAACATCGGCATTGGCCACATGGACGGCGTGCAGGTAATCCGATTTGCCCATCATCTGGCCTTCAAGTCGGCCGGGTTTTTCAAACAGAACGCCCACCGTGCGCCCGACCATCGCGTCCTGAATGGCGCGCTGCTGGCGGGTGATCAGAGATTGCAGGCGCTGGAGCCGTTCTGATTTCACGTCCTCTTCGACCTGCGCGCGCTCGGCGGCAGGAGTGCCGGGGCGGGTCGAATACTTGAACGAATAGGCATAGCCGTAATTGACCTCTTCAACGAGATCCATCGTGGCCTGGAAATCCGCCTCGGTCTCCTCCGGAAAGCCGACGATGAAATCGCCCGACAACAGGATGTCGGGGCGCGCCGCGCGAATACGTTCGATCAGGCGCAGATAGCTTTCGGCGGTATGGCTTCGGTTCATACGCTTGAGGATCTTGTCGCTGCCCGATTGCACCGGCAGGTGCAGATAGGGCATCAGCTTTTCACACTCGCCATGCGCCGCGATAAGATCGTCGCCCATGTCGTTGGGATGGCTGGTGGTAAAGCGGATCCGTTCCAGCCCGTCGATATCATTGAGTGCCCAGATCAGCCGGGCAAGTGTCCAGTCACCGCCCTCGCCCGCACCGTGATAGGCGTTCACATTCTGCCCCAGAAGGGTGATTTCGCGCACGCCGCGCTCGACCAGATTGCGCGCCTCTTCAAGGATACGGCTCGCCGGGCGGCTGACTTCGGCGCCACGGGTATAGGGCACCACACAGAACGCACAGAATTTGTCACAGCCTTCCTGCACCGTCAAAAAGGCGGTCGGGCCGCGTGCCGCCTTGGGGCGGTGGCGCAGGGTGTCGAATTTATCGTCGGCGGGAAAATCGGTATCAAGCGCCGTGCCACCGGCGCGCACCCTGGCCTCCATCTGGGGCAGTCGGTGATAGCTTTGCGGCCCGACCACCAGATCGACCAGCGGCTGGCGGCGCATGATCTCTTCGCCCTCGGCCTGGGCGACGCAGCCGGCCACGCCGATCAGCATGTCGCCGCCCATGGCGCGGCGCTCGCCCTGCAATTCCTTGAGGCGACCCAATTCGGAAAACACCTTCTCGGAGGCCTTTTCGCGGATGTGGCAGGTATTGAGCAGGACCAGGTCGGCCTGGGCCATGTCCAGCGTGGTTTCATAGCCGTGCGGTGCCAGCGCATCGCTCATGCGGTCGCTGTCATAGACGTTCATCTGACAGCCATAAGTCTTGATAAAGAGTTTTTTGGTATGGGCGCGCATCTCGGTCATGACTGGCTCATACCAGAGGACGAGCGCTTATCAAAGCACCTGCAACCCTTGTGACCGCTCGGGTGTTCTAGGGCG
>NZ_CAJXIP010000161.1 GCF_913054395.1 uncultured Roseovarius sp. | reverse complement strand
ATGGTCGTGGCTTTTGTTATGTTTGCCTACACTGGCAGCTCTGCAACGATGTTGCTGGGTTTCTTTTTTCTGGCGGTGACCACTGGGGCTAACTCTGTTTTGCCAAATGCCTTTTGGGCCGAGTTTTTTGGTACGCGTCATTTGGGATCGATCAAGGCGATGGCGGCGGCTGTAATGGTTCTGGGTTCGGCCATTGGGCCGGGTATTACGGGGTGGGGGATTGATCTTGGGATCGGGATCGAGACGCAATATATCTTTGTGGCCGGTTATTTCGTCTTTACCACCGTGATGATGGCCATCGGCGTGGCCCGCGCACGGCCGCTCTTATCGCTGGCGTCGTAGATAGACGTAATAGGCCCCGCCGCCGCCGTGCCTAAGGTGCGCCTCGGTGATCTGCAACACCAGCGGACCAAGCGGCGGCACCCGAAGCCATTGCGGAACATTATGGCGCAAGACACCCTGACGCACCGGGATCGGACCGCCTGTATCACGATCCTTGCCCTTGCCGGTTACCACCAGAACAAGCCGCTTGCCCGCAGCATGCGACCGCAGGATAAACCCGGTCAGCGCCGGATGCGCCTGTGCCATTGTCATCCCATGAAGGTCGATCTTGCCCTCGGGCATCAGCTTGCCACGCTTGAGGCGGGTAAAGGCCTTTTTATCCATAGCGACCGGCGCGGCGGCGATGCGTTCGGAAATGCCGGGCAGAACATCGAACATCGGGCCGCTGGTCTTGGTCTTTTCGCCAAGGCTGAACTCTTCGATGCGGGCCGGTTCGGGCACTTTTGGCGGCTTTTTGGCAAGGCTGTCGGCCAGGGGCTGTTGTTTTAAGGGCTGCTTGGGGTTTAGCCGCCGTGCGGTTCGGGCCACCTGTTGCCAAAGCTCCAGCTCCTCGGGTTTCACGCGGCGGCGGGTCACGGGTTTTGCTCCGGCAGCATGGCGTAGGCGCGTTGAATCGGCATCAAGATCACCAATCGCCCCGGATCGCGCAGACGCCCCGCGGCGCGCCCCGCCGCATCGCCAGTGCCAAAGAAAATATCCGCGCGTTGCGGTCCCTTGATGGCAGAGCCGGTATCCTGCGCAACCATCAGGCGGCGGATCGGATCCTTGCCGCCCTTTTCAATCCAGACAGGGGCGCCAAGCGGTACATAGGACGGATCAACCGCAATAGTGCGCCCGGTTGTCACGGAACGGTTCATCGCACCAAGCGGTCCAAGATCGGCCGCGACATCACCAATGCGGCGGAAAAACACATAGGACGGATTGTGAAACAAAAGCTCTTGCCCCTTGTCGGGGTTACTGCGGACCCAGTTCTTGATCACCTCGGCGGACACCTGATGCACGTTGTAAACGCCACGCCGCACCAACTCGACGCCTATCGAACGGTAAGGATGCCCGTTGGCCCCGCCATAGCCGACACGGATCACGCGACCATTCTCCAGACGAATGCGGCCCGATCCCTGGATCTGCAAAAAAAAGAGCTCAACCGGGTCATCGACCCAGGCAATTTCAAGGCCCTGCCCCTGCATCACGTCGGTGGTTTCGATCTCGCGACGGGTCAACCAGGGATTGGCGGCCTTGGCGGCGCGCGGCTCGCGGTAGATCGGATAGCGATAGCGCGCGGTCGGGCGCAGCGCGCCGTGAAGTTCCGGCTCAAAGTACCCGGTGAAAAGCGCGGGTTTGCCATCGCTGATCATGACTGGGCGAAAGAAAAGCTCGAAAAAGGCCTGCGCATCCGGGCCTTGCTGTGCCAGCGCACAAAGCGCGCGCCAATCTGGGTCTGTCATATCCGGGCAGGTATTCAGAAAAACCCTGAGGGCCGAGGCATGATCATCCTCGGCCCAGCCGTTCAGGTCTTTGAAGTCAATTATATCGTGGCTCAGATCCTGGGCCATGACCGGCGATCCCAGCAATAGCCCAAGCCCAAGAATAAAAACCCGAAGCGCGCGCGTCATTCGCCCGTTGCGACAAGCCGCCAGTTGGGATCGTCCGACCCCATCACCCGCTCGTATGTCCATACGTCTTTCTGACGCTTGGACTGACCGGGCTCACCCTCGACAATTTCGCCATCCTTATCGCGCACGACCGAGATCAGCTCGCCCACGCATTTGACGGTGATCGCGGCACGGCGGGTCGATTGATCAAACGTGGCGTCGGTCAGCGCAAGTTCGCGCACGCCAACGAATTCCGCCTCGATGGCCAGCCCCTGTTCTTCACGGGCATCAACCACCTGTGCGAATGCTTCATAAACATCCTTGTTGAGAAACGGCGTGACCTCATCAAGCTTGCCTTTCTCGAAGGCCATCAGGATCATTTCATAGGCGCCGCGCGCGCCCTGCAAAAAGTTGGTCACGCTAAAGTCCGGCTCGATACGCTTCATATCGGCCAACGCGCCGGCGGCATCGGAATCTTCAGGGACATGATCAATGATATCGTGATCCGGCCCACCTTCGATGACCTCAAAATCGCGGCGGCGCGATTTGTCGGCCACGGGCTGAGCGCGCGTCGGATCTTCGAACCCGTCACGGGTGCCCAGAACGCTTTTGAGTCTCAGAATGAGAAAAATGGCGATGCCGACAAGCACCAGTAACTGTAAAACGGGCGAATTCATGGGCACCTCATGTTGTGCGGGGCATGGTAAGGTTCGTCGCTCGTCCTTATGTAGGTGAGGTGCAGAGCCAAGTCCACCTTATGGGCAGTAAAACAAAGGAGTGGCATAGCATGTGGTTATTTATCGCTTTTATAGCGGTTCCGCTTATCGAGATCGCCCTTTTCATCCAGTTGGGCGGTGCGATCGGTCTTTGGCCGACGCTTGCCGTTGTCGTGGGCACCGCAATGCTTGGCAGTTGGCTTATTCGTCGGCAGGGCGCGATAGCGATGTCAAACCTCCGCAAGTCGTTTTCCGATCTCGATGATCCCTCCGAACCGCTGGTCCATGGGGCGATGATCCTGTTTGCCGGCGCGCTTTTGCTGACGCCGGGGTTTTTCACAGATGCCATCGGGTTTTCGTTGCTGGTACCCGGCGTGCGGAGCGCGGTTTTCAATTTCATCCGCGCCCGCATTACGGTCGAGCGTTTTGAAATGGGCGGACAAGGCCCCCGCGATCCCCGCCGCCCCCCGCATCCGGATATCATCGAGGGCGAATATCAGGAAGTCGAGCCGCCCAAACGCCCGACCCATGGGCCGTCGGGCTGGACAAAGCATTGAGGCGGGCAATTCATCCTGCTAAGTCATGGCCAAACTTTGTGTGGCCTTCAGGAGAGACCAGCCATGGCCGAACAACAAAACGGCGCCGCCCAACCCGCACCGCAAGTCAAGATGAACACCTTGTCACAGTTCATTCGCGACCTGTCGTTTGAAAATGTCCTTGCCCAGCGCGGTACCGGCGGCGAGGTACAACCCGATGTCAGCGTCGCGGTCAATCTCGACGCAAAAAAGCGAAGCGTCGAACATCAGTATGAAGTGTCGGTCAAGCTTAACATCACCTCAAAGGACAAAGGCGCAGACCAGCCGCTTTTTGTTTTGGAAATGGATTATGTCGGTGTTTTCCACATCGAAGGCGTCCCCGAGGATCAGCTTCATCCCTTCCTTCTTATCGAATGCCCGCGGATGATCTTTCCGTTCATTCGTCGCATCGTCAGTGATGTCACCCGCGATGGTGGATTTCCGGCACTTAACCTTGAAAACATTGATTTCATGCAACTTTATCGCAATGAAATCGCCCGCCGCCAGGCCGAAGGCGAAGGCCAGAAAGCCGACGCCTAACCAAGTTTCTTCCAAAGTGCGCCCTCGCCCATCTTGTCGACAAAGGCCTGATGGGCGGCGGCCTCTTGTTGTGACAAGCGTGGCGGCAAAGCGGTGGGACGAGGCCCTGGTCGCCAATTTTCAGAGCCGCCCTGTTTTTGGTCCCGGCTTGTATCCTGGCTCCCTGCAAGCACAAGGTCGGGCTGTCGCCCACCGATGAGTTCAAGATAGACCTCTGCCAAAATCTCAGAATCGAGCAAGGCTCCGTGCAATGTGCGCGCGCCGTTATCAATCGCAAACCGGCGGCACAGCGCATCAAGCGACGCCGGAGAGCCGGGGAATTTCTTGCGCGCAATGGCCAGCGTATCAATTGCCTGTTCCCAGGGCAGTTGCGGCATCTTGAGCCAACCGAGTTCGGCATTGAGAAACTTCATGTCGAAGGCCGCATTGTGAATCACAAGTTTGGCATCCTGCACGAAATCCAGAAACTCCTGCGCGATAAGCGCAAAAACCGGTTTGTCGCGCAAAAAGTCGTCGCCAAGGCCGTGCACTTCGAATGCGCTTTGCGGCATGGGGCGTTCGGGATTGATGTATTGATGAAAGGTCCGGCCCGTCGGCATGTGGTTGTAAAGCTCGACGGCACCGATTTCTACGATGCGATCACCCTGGTCGGGTTCAAAACCGGTGGTTTCGGTATCAAGCACGATTTCACGCATGGCTGATCTTCTTTCTGATGTCGGCCAGCACAGACTGCACCTGTTCGCGCGCATGCTCAAGCGTATCGGTTTCGATCACGTAATTCGCGCGCTCGCGCTTGATGGCATCCGGAAGCTGTTTGTCGCGGATTGCTTCGAATTGCGCCAGGGTCATCGTGCCGCGACTTAAAACCCGTTCTCGTTGAAGTTCTGGCGAAATAGTGACACATGCAACGGCGTCCATCATCTGATCGTTGCCCGTTTCATACAACAATGGGATATCGAAAACGCAGATCTCGGCGGTACAGTTGTCAATGAACTCCTGTCGGTCCCTGGCGACAAGCGGATGCACGATCATTTCAAGTACCTGTAAAGCGCCCTGATCGTTTGAAATGATCTCTTTCAAGCGCCTGCGCGACACGGCGCCCTCTTCTATGGCATCGGGAAAAACCGCCGCTATCGGGCCCACCGCCGCACCACCCGCCGCATATAGCCGGTGCACAGCCGCATCCGCATCCCAAAGCGCACAGCCCTCTTCGACAAACATCTGGGCCGTGGTGGATTTTCCCATGCCGATTGAACCGGTCAGGCCAAGCTTGAAGGTCATCGCAATGCCGCGGCCCGCGTGGCACTATCCACGGTCGGGCGCACGCCAAACCAGCGTTCAAATGCCGGAACGGCCTGATGCAACAACATCCCAAGGCCATCGACAACAGTGCAACCCGCCTTTTCCGCCTCGATCAAGAGTCTTGTTTTCAAGGGCGCATAAACCAGATCGGTCACAAGCGCGCCCTTGCGTAATCCGTCGAGCGGGACACGCAGCTGTGGCTTGCCAATCATACCCAGGGATGTGGTGTTCACCACGGTCACCGCCTCTTCAAGCATGTTACCCGCCTGCACCCAATCGACGACGCGGATGCGCTTGCCAAAGTCGGCCTGCAAGGCCTCGGCGCGCGCACGGGTGCGGTTTGACATCAGGATCTCGGGGACACCCACATCAAGAAGCGAGGCAACCACGGCCCGCGCCGCACCACCAGCGCCCAGAACTGCCGCCGGTCCAGTCTTGGGATTCCAGTCAGGGGCATTTTGGCGCAGGTTTTGGATAAATCCGTAACCGTCCGTATTATCGGCATGAATCTTGCCGTCTTTGCGGAAAATCAAGGTATTCGCGGCACCGATCAGTGTTGCGCGATCGGTCACATGATCTGCGATTTTCAACGCTAGCTCTTTGTGGGGCACGGTAATATTAACGCCAACAAATCCCATGTCCGGCAGTGTCTTCAGAACTTTTTCAAGGTTCTCAGAAGTTACATCCATCGGAATGTAATATCCGGCGATGCCAAGGGTCTTGAGCCAATGCCCATGTAATTGTGGCGATTTGGAATGTGCGATGGGTGAACCGATGACACCAGCCAATGGGATTTTCGTTTGGCTCATTGTTCAAGATCTCCGCGTAACGTCAGGTAGGATAAAAGGTCGAGCAACGGCAGGCCCAACACCGTGAAATAATCGCCTTCAATACGGGAAAACAAGCGTACACCTTCTTCTTCAAGCTTATAGGCCCCCACGCAATGGCGAATGCTTTCCCAATTCCGGGCAATATATCCATCAAGATATGCGTCTGTAACCATCCGCATCGTCATGCGGGTGATCCCGACATGGCGCCAGATCGGCTTACCGCCCTCACAGATCACCGCCGCCGACAACAGGTCGTGCCGTTTGCCGCGCATATCACAAAGCTGTGCACGGGCCTCTTCCGGTGATTGCGGTTTTGACAACAGACGCCCTTGCAGGTCGAGCACCTGATCACAACCAATAACCAAGGCTTGCGGGTTCTTCTGGCTGACTTTCAGCGCCTTCAGCTCGGCCAGCGCATCGGCAATGTCACGGGGCGGCGCCCCTTCTGCAATCATCGCATCACGGACCATATCTTCGTCGACACGCGCAGGCACAACATCGAAGTTCAGCCCTGCATTTTTCAAAAGCGTTTGCCGGATGTCAGAGGCCGAGGCGAGGATCAAAGGCTGTGGCATGTGGATAACCCATGTAAAACATTACCTGGTTCTTAAGAACAATTAACCCGTGAATCCATCCCAACGGGTTTTTCCACTGAACTGATCCGATTTCACGGCCTTACGAAATTTTCTTACCTATGTGGGAAAGAATAAGTGGTGGATGTGTATGATGACTATGAAATCCAAGTTATCCTCAGGTCTAAGCCATCTAATTTAGCTTTTAGTTTTACTTT
>NZ_CAJXIP010000160.1 GCF_913054395.1 uncultured Roseovarius sp. | reverse complement strand
CTTTGATCATCTGGAGAACTGCGTCTGTGCTCATTCCCTTGGTCCTTCTGATTTTAATGTCAGGTAATTCTGTTTAAAGCGCGTCTGTGCCGGACTCGCCGGTGCGGATACGGATCGCTTGTTCGACGGGAGAGACAAAAATCTTACCGTCGCCAATCTTGTCGGTTTTAGCAGCATCAATGATGGCTTCAATGGCAGCATCGACCTGATCGGCCTCCAGTACCACTTCGATTTTCACCTTGGGCAGAAAGTCGACGACATACTCCGCACCGCGGTAAAGCTCTGTATGGCCCTTTTGACGGCCAAACCCTTTGACTTCAATGACGGAGAGGCCTTGGACGCCTACGTCCTGTAGCGCTTCCTTCACCTCGTCCAGTTTGAACGGCTTGATGATCGCTTCGATTTTTTTCATAGGCTCGGGCCTCCTCGGCTGTCGTTTCGCAATGTGCAGACCACTTCTCAGGGGCATGCTCAATCGGTTAGGGTCGGGAATGGCCGGGCAAGGGCTGGTGATAATTGCAGTTGCTCAAAAAATAGGCGAATTGCACTACAAATGTGCGAAATTGAATCGCAGAGGTTAGAGAATGAGCGAAGTATTGACCGCAGCCCAAATGCGTCGCGTCGAAATGGCGGCGATTGAGTCGGGCGAGGTGAGCGGTCTTACACTGATGGAACGCGCCGGGCGCGGCGTGGTCGAGGCGGTGTTCGAGGAATGGCCCGAACTGGCGCAGGCCCCGCACAGGGCGGTTGTGCTCTGCGGTCCCGGCAACAATGGCGGCGACGGGTTTGTCGTGGCGCGTATGCTCAGGGACTGGGGCTGGGAGGTGGCGGTATTCCTCTTTGGTGATCCGGAAAAACTGCCGCCCGATGCGAAGGTGAACTATGAGCGGTGGCGGGAGATGGGCGAGGTTGGCGACCTCAGGCGCGCTCCGAGGTTTTCTCATGAGGCGGATTTGTTTGTTGATGCGCTTTTTGGCACGGGCCTGCGGCGGCCTCTGGAGGGGGCGGCGCTTGCATGGGCCGCCGAGCGGGTTTCCGATCCTGACGCTCAGGCCAAAACCGTGGCCGTGGATATGCCCTCGGGTCTGTGCAGCGATAGCGGACGGGAATTGCAGGAGGGCACCGAGACGGTTCTGGCGGCGCTTACCGTGACCTTCCACAGGCCCAAGCTGGGCCATTTCCTTGGCTCGGGGCCGTTCAAATGCGGTCGCATGGCAGTCGTTGACATCGGGCTGAAGACGAGGGCGGGGGCAGAGGTCGCCCGGCTGGTTGCGTCGCCCCGGTCACATGTCTTGGGCAAGGCCGAGGCGGGCCACAAATACGGCCACGGTCACGCCCTGATCATTTCCGGTGGCGCTGGCCGGACCGGCGCGGCGCGGCTGGCGGCGCGTGCTGCGCTCAGGATCGGGGCAGGGGTGGTGACGCTGGGGGTGCCGGGATCGGCGCAGATGGAGGTGGCACTGCACATCACCGCGCTGATGCTGCGGCGCCTTGAGGATGGCGAGGCGCTGCGCGAGGCCCTGAACGACACGCGTATCAATGCGTTGTGCCTCGGGCCGGGGATGGGGATCGAGCGCGCCAGAGACCTGGTGCCGGTGGCGGTGCGCGCGCAGCGCAGACCCTGCGTGGTCTTGGATGCCGATGCGTTGACGGCGTTTGCAGGTGCGCCTGAAACCCTGTTCGGAATGTTGCATGACAAATGCGTGCTGACGCCCCATGCGGGGGAGTTTGCACGGTTGTTCCCGGATATCGCGGAAAAGCTGACTGCGCCTGCGATCAAGGGCCCGGCCTATTCCAAGGTGGATGCGACGCGCGAGGCGGCCAATAGGGCGGGCTGCGTTGTGCTGTTCAAAGGGTCGGATACGGTGATTGCCGCGCCCGACGGGCGCTGCAGCATCAATTCGGCCCAATACGGGCGCGCGGCGCCATGGCTGGCCACCGCAGGCTCTGGCGATGTGCTGGCGGGGTTCATGACCGGGCTGTTGGCGCGGGGATGGCCCGCAATGCAGGCAGCCGAAATTGCCGCGTGGTTGCACGTGGAGTGCGCCCGGGATTTCGGCCCCGGCCTGATCGCCGAGGACCTGCCCGAGGTCTTGCCCAGGGTGTCGCGCGCGCTTGGGGTCTAGGCTGCTTTCGACATGGTGCTGAGCGGTTCGCTCGCCAGTTCAAGACCGTCCACATAAAGCACATGGATGCGATCGAACCCGAGGGAATAAAGCGTCATCTCGAAATCTTCGATCAGGGTGACAAATTCGCCATCGACCAGGCGCGCAGCAGACACCATCGCTTGGGGCGCGCCAAACAGCGCCTTGGCCCGCCAGTCGCGCACCAGAATCTGTTGGTCGGCGGGCAGGGTCACGTCACGCTCTGGCCGGGTATGGCCAAGCGATCCGGCCTTGATGCGCACGGCGCGGGCGGTGATCTTTTGGGTCGCGACCTGCTGGACAACGGCCATGCCGCTATCGCGGGTAATCACCCGGTCGCCGACGCGGATGTCGCCAACGCGCTTTTCACCGTCAAGCGTAAGAATGATGCTATCGGCCATAAGACCGGTTGAATTCATAGGGGTCATGACGGCGATGCCGCCGTCTGTCCGCCCGACCGTTTTCGGTTTCATGGCGTTTCTCGCTTTGTTACTGCCTCAGTTTTGACACCACAATATGGCAAGAATTGGTTAATGTCGTGCCTTTTTTCGCCTGAACGGATTGGCCTGTGCCTCTCATTTTCCTCTCGCATCCGGTGAAAGGCTTTGCTAGATACCGCCGGAGCGGCCCCTGAGGGGTGGCAAGTCGTGCGGGTGTGGCGGAATTGGTAGACGCACCAGATTTAGGTTCTGGCGCCTTTGGCGTGGGGGTTCGAGTCCCTTCACCCGCACCACTTTGAAATCATTGACCATTCTCTGGTTTCTCCTCTGTATGATCCTGCGACTTCGGCGAAGTTTCGCAATTTGTTTCGCACTTTCCCGATTTGTCGCTGTTTCGTTCCCGCTTCTGCTGAGCCCGTTTAGACGCCTTCTTTTGGTCTGCGCCTGAAGCATATTTCTGTGCCATCTCAAGGGTCTTGTGACCTGTGACCGCCTGAATGTCGCGGATATCGACGCCCGCATCTGCCATCTCTTTGGCCGCTGTGTAACGCCAGCCGTGGGGCACCAGCCTGTCATCCCCATCCCTGACGCCAATCGCTTCGCGCACGTCCTCCACCGCCTTCTGCACCTGCCGCTTGCCAAGCGGTTCGGTCGCTGTCTTGGCTAGAATGTGCTGCCCGCGCCGAGGAAGCCCCGCGAGATATGCTTGCAACCGTTCCGGGCAGTAAACGTCGATCTTTGCACCCGTCTTTTGTTGGACGACCGACATATACTCGCCATCGAAATCGTCCCACTTCATCGCAACGCAATCCCCGAGCCGCTGGCCCGTGCCAATTGCAAGCTCATAGATTGTGCGAGCGACCAACAGGCCATGCTCTTCGCAGTGCCGCGCATAGGCTTCCAGCTTGGCCGCAGGCCACGCCTGGTACGTGTCGCCCTTGAGTTTGCGGATATTGGCCACAGGATTGCGGTCAACCCACTCAATATCCATTGCGCGTTGCATGAGGATCGACATCACGGCAATCCGCTCATTGGCCTTCGACCACGTATCTTTCAGCTCATCACGCACGCGCAGCGCATCGGCCCGCTTGAAGTATCGGACATCCTTGGCCCCGTTCTTTTCTCGGATATCTTCGCAATGACGACGATAGTTCTTCTTCGTGTCCGTAGCCAATTCCTTGAATTCGGCACTGGAATAGTAACTGACGATCAGCGCCTCCCATGTCGTCTTGACGATCCGCTTGCTCTTGCCGTTGCGAATAGCCCAGTACTTTAGAGCGAATTCCTCGGTGTCGGGATCATCAGGTAACCGCACCCGGAGCTTGCCCTTGCGAAAATAGATGTATGTCTTTCCTTTCACCGTCTTGAATTCAAGATATGGGAGATTGGGGCGCTTCATACCACAAACGCCTCCTGCTCGATCTTGCTGCCCGTCAGGACCGCCTCGATCTCGGCCACCACCCAGAGGGAATGCTTTCCAAGTCGGATAGGTGGGGGAAGCGCACCTTGTTCGACAAGAGACAGGAAGTCCTGCAAGGACAACGACAGCATCCGCGCCGCTTCCTTCTCGGGTACCGCTAGCTTCAATAAGGAACGGGACAAGGCAAGACACCTATGACTTTTGAGCGAGGGCAGTCATCGATCATCCCCGACGGCGCTTTGGTCCGGAGTGACCATGTTCCGCTCGATGAAGTCGGCGATTGCATCGTCCGGTAGATAGAATGCCCCACCGATCTTGATGTGTTTCAGTTGGCGCGCGGCCATAAGATTTCTGATCCGACGCTCTGGCCACCCGCTCTTTTCTGCGAGTTCGCGCGGTGAAAGTAGTGAGCAACTCGACACAGCTCTTCCCTTTCGTGCAAAAATTCGCGATGCTGGGTTAAGAGCAACGCAATAGTGTAACTTTTTGCACGATAGGGCAGCATGAGGCACACGTCAACGGGTTTGGAGTTCATCGGCGCACGAATGCGCTCAGCACGAGAAGTCGCCGGCCACTCCCAAGCAAAGTGCGCCGCGCTCCTTGATGTGTCTGAGCGATCCTACAAGAGCTATGAACTAGGCAAACGTGAACCGTCTCTGAGGACAGCCGTCGACTTCTCCGAACGTCTCCAGATTGATCTGCGCTGGCTGATTCTTGGCGAAGAAACGGTGCCGACAAGCAACCTGATAGACCTGACGGAAGAAGTAGCCGCCGCGCTTTTTGAGCAGGCAACTGCTGGATCGCTCACGCCCAAAAAGTTTGGTCGCATCACCCGCTACGTGCTTGAGCAAAGCATTGCCAAGGGCACTGACCCGCAGACGGAGGCAAAGGAAGTGCTCTCCATCTTTCAAGATGAGGCAGAGGAGTAAGTGATTTGGACTACGCACAGCGGATAAACCGGTTGGCTGGCCGTCTTCACATTATGGGAATGGCTTTTGCACTTGTCGCAGCGATAATCTTTTTGATGAGACGAGACCCCGAATTAGACTTTACAGCCTTACTCGCCGCGGCACTTATTGCCGCTGGCCTCACTGCCGGACTAACAGGTGATTACTTGCTCCGGCTGATCCGAAAGCATCCCGACGTCGATCAACAGACGTTCTAGCAGCGCGCATAATTTCTATAGGTTGATGTGCTAATTTTCTCTGAAGTTGGTTGAAGATGTCCGAAATTGAAGAAAACAAACTACGCTTCAACCCGAAGGCCCGGATAATCAGAACTATTGGGGATCAATTGATCAGTGGCCCCGAGGCCGCTGTTATCGAATTGGTTAAGAACGCCTATGATGCAGACGCAAACTTCGTTGAGATTAAGTTCACTCCACCTCTTGTCGCCGGTCGAGGGCGGATTTCAATAACTGACGACGGGCACGGCATGTCGCTGGATGATATCCGGTTGAAGTGGATGGAGCCTGCAACCGCGTCGAAGGTGAAGGATCGCCAGTCGCCATCGAAGAGGCGGAAAATGATGGGATCCAAGGGGATCGGTCGTTTCGCTGCGGCGAAATTAGGCGGCAAAATGGCTCTGACGTCCACGGTTAGATCTAGCGAGGAAAGCACTGCCGTTCTGATACCTGAACTTGACTGGAGCATTTTCAGCGATGATGTCTATTTGGCGGACATCGCAATCGATTATCTGGTTCAGGCAGTCGACGAGCCAACTGGTACCACTATCGAAATCATCGAGCTTCACGAGAACTGGACGAAGGAAAGAATAAGCAAGCTCTACGCGGAGCTTAGGCGACTTCTTTCGCCGTTCTCAGCATCGCATGAGAAAAGCGACGACTTTTCAGTTTTCCTTGATCTTTCCGAGTGCGACAGGAACTCAACAGGTTTCGATCCTGAAGAAATCCTTGACGGTTCGGAAGCCGCCCAAGCGCATGTCTCCTACCGAGGCGGAGGCCGCCGAGTGCACCCGT
Source organism: uncultured Roseovarius sp. (assembly GCF_913054395.1). Classification (GTDB taxonomy): domain Bacteria; phylum Pseudomonadota; class Alphaproteobacteria; order Rhodobacterales; family Rhodobacteraceae; genus Roseovarius. The sequence continues at coordinate 730 of NZ_CAJXIP010000160.1, read as the reverse complement.
TTCCGTTGCTCTCCGCATGCGACTACGAACTCAGTGGAACGTTTGCTCCAGACGGATCGTTCGAGGGATCATTTACCGTTCATCGAGCTGGCCGGGGTGTCGAGCCAATCAAGATACCCGGTGCCGGGATCAAACAGCATGAAAGTCCCGGAAAGGTCGATGTCCAGCTCTACCTGTTTGACAGGGAAGCTGATGCTCTGAAGCACAATATGAGAGCGGCCGGACTGGGTGAAATGAGTGCAACCGAAGCACGAAGGTTGCTCGACAGCATCTCTGGAGTCGCCATCTATCGTGAAGGTTTCCGGGTAAGACCCTACGGGGATCCGGAAAACGACTGGTTGGCACTTGATACGCGCCGTGTCCAGGACCCATCGCTTCGGATTGGCCACAACCAAGTAGCCGGCTATCTAAAAATCGAGGGCGAGCAGGACTCGCATCTTTTAGAACGAAGCAGCCGAGAAGGTTTCGAGGACAACGCTGCGTTCCAAAACCTAGCCAAGCTGGTGAAGCGCTTGCTGGCCGAGGTTGTTGAGCCGAAACGCTTTGATTTTCGGGAGAAAGCTGGAATCGCTCGATCCCGGTCCACCTCGTTTGACGAACTCAAAGAACTCTCTGAACTGAAGCGCGTCAGAAAGTTCCTTAATTTGCTTCAGCCCAAGGAACGGGAGGAAGCTGAGCGCATCATAGACAAAGAGTCCCAGCGCCTGTCTTTGCGCATTGACGCGATGCG
>NZ_CAJXIP010000159.1 GCF_913054395.1 uncultured Roseovarius sp. | reverse complement strand
CGCCAGCTTCAATCATGCCTGCAGCCACCACATTGCGCGCCTCTTCGTCAAAGCCCCGCAGGATTTGCGCGCCGCGATAATATTGAGTGACCTTGACGCCAAGGCCATTGAGAATGCAGGCAAATTCACAGGCAATATAGCCGCCACCGATGATCAGAATGGATTTCGGCAGGCTCTCGAGGTGAAAAATTTCGTTGCTGGTGATCGCATGCTCGGCGCCCGGAAGGTCCGGTTTTACCGGCCGTCCGCCGGTCGCGACCAGGATATGCCTGGCACTTTTGCGGCTGCCATCCGATAGCTCGACAGTATGCGGATCGACCAACCTTGCGCGCGCATCAAAGCTCTCGACGCCGTTGTTTTTCAGAATGCCGCGATAGACATTCTCCAGCCGGTCCAACTCGGCATGAAGCTTGCCGCGAAACACCGGCCAGTCAAAGCCGCCCGCATGGACGGTCCAGCCATAAGACTGTGCATCGGCAACTGCCGCGGGATACTCCGAGGCAAAGACCATCAGCTTTTTCGGCACACAGCCGCGGATCACGCAGGTGCCGCCATAGCGGTCCTCTTCGGCCAAGGCCACTTTTGCGCCGCCCTGTGCGGCCACGCGCGCCGCGCGAACCCCGCCAGAGCCGCCGCCGATCACGAAAAGATCATAGTCGAATGTCATGCCGCCCCCGGATGCTAGTCGTTCATGTCGGTGAAAAGGTTGTCGGTCTCGACGAAATCGAGCCGATCCTCTTCAACGGTGCCCTCGTTGATGTCGCGCGTCTCCACCCGGCCATCGCCATAGCCAAGGATCACCACATCGCAGATATCCAGGAAAAGCCCGTTTTCAACCACCCCCGGCATTTGGTTCATCGCCATCGACAATTGATGCGGATTCCCGATCCGCCCCAAATGGAGGTCGATGATGTAATTGCCCTCATCGGTAATGAACGGGCGCTCGCCATTCATCCGTAGCGTTGCATCGCGGCCAAGCACATCCATCGAGATCAGCAACTCTTCGACCAGCGATTTGGTGGTCTGCCAGCCAAACGGGATCACCTCGACCGGAAGCGGGAAGGCGCCAAGCGTTTCCACCTCCTTGCCGACATCGGCAATCACGATCATCTGGTCGCTGGCGGTGGCCACGATCTTTTCCTGCAAAAGTGCGCCGCCGCCACCCTTGATCAGGTTCAGATTGCTGTCAAACTCGTCGGCCCCGTCAATGGTCACATCAAGCCATTTCGCCTCGTCAAGGCTGATCACTTCGATCCCGACCTCCCGGGCCAGTTCGGCGGTGCGCGTCGAGGTCGGCACACCCTTGATGCGAAGCCCGTCCTTGCGCACCATTTCGCCAAGACACCGCACCATCCAGGCCGCAGTTGATCCGGTCCCAAGACCCACCCGCATTCCGTCCTCGACATAATCGACAGACCGCTTTGCGGCGACGAATTTTGCCTTGTCGATGGGTGACAACTCTCCGGTCATGGGGCGACTCCTATGAATGTTTGCACGGGTTATAAGAGAGTTGGCGATAAGGTGCGAGGGCGAATTGCCCGGCTTTTTCCGGGGCCGGTTTCTTCGTGGAGCAAATACTCCGGGGGAGTCCAAGAAAATTAGCCGAATTTTCATGGGTGGGGGCAGCGCCCCCAATGCTCAACCCACCCTTCCCCCGGCAGGGTCGGGATGTCGCGCAACGGGGCCCCGGATGCGCCTGCAAGGGCGCGCGGATTACAGAAGCGGGCCGAACTCGGCCAGGACGCGGGCATAGACCTCGCGTTTGAAGGGGACGATATTGGCCACGAGATCCTCTGGCGGCAACCAGCGCCACTCGGAAAACTCCGGGTAATCGGTGACGATGTTCACATCGCTGTCCTTTCCCAGAAAGCGCAGCAGGAACCACTTTTGCTCTTGTCCGCGATAGCGGCCCTTCCAGATGCGCGGCACGATCTCATGCGGAAGGTCATAGGGAATCCAATCGCCGCTTTCGCCCTCGATCCGCACCAGGTCAGCGGGCACGCCGGTTTCTTCGCAAAGTTCGCGCAGGGCGGCGTCGCGCGGGGCCTCGCCGGGATCGACGCCACCCTGTGGCATTTGCCAGGCGGCCGTTTCATTGTCGATCCGCTGGCCGACAAACACGTGGCCGTCGGCATTGGCCAGCATGACGCCGACACAGCGGCGATAGGGCAGTTTGGCAATTTCTTCGGGGGTCATGGCAGGTCTTCCAGCGATAGGGTTGGCGCCAAAGTGCGGCGTGGCGCGGGCGAGGTCAAGCGATGGCGGGCGGTTATGAACGCCCAACCGACCCGTGCAAAAGCCGCGCCGGACCGGGGGCAATGAGCCCCCGGAACAGCCCGTGTCAGACTTCGCGCGGGCCGACCATGCCCATGATCTCATAGGTCTGGCGCAGGATCGGCGCGGCGATGGCACGGGCGCGGTCTGCGCCATTGCCCAGAATGCGGTCGATCTCGGACACATCCTGCATCAGCCGGGACATTTCGCCGGAAATCGGCGCCAGCTTTTCAACCGCCAGATCGGCCAGCATCGGCTTGAATTCGGAAAACGCCTTGCCGCCGGCCTCGGCCATGACCTGATCAACGCTCATGTCGGCCAGAGCAGCGTAGATATTCACCAGATTGCGCGCCTCGGGGCGCTCTTCCAGCCCCTTTACCTCTGAAGGAAGCGGCTCCGGGTCGGTCTTGGCCTTGCGGATTTTGCGGGCAATCGTGTCGGCATCATCGGTCAGGTTGATCCGGCTCATATCGGAAGGGTCTGATTTCGACATCTTCTTGGATCCGTCGCGCAGCGACATCACCCGTGTGCCTGTGCCCTCGATCACCGGCTCGGTGATCGGAAAGAAATCGACGCCGAAATCATTGTTGAACTTGGCCGCGATGTCGCGGGTCAGTTCCAGATGCTGTTTTTGATCCTCGCCCACCGGCACGTGGGTCGCGTGATAGGCCAGGATATCGGCCGCCATCAGCGCCGGATAGGCAAACAGCCCAAGCGAGGCGTTCTGTGCATTCTTGCCCGCCTTGTCCTTGAACTGGGTCATGCGCTGCATCCAGCCCATGCGCGCCACGCAATTGAAAACCCAGGCAAGCTGAGAATGTTCGGCAACCTGGCTTTGGTTGAACAGGATGGATTTCGCAGGATCAAGACCCGAGGCGATAAACCCGGCCGCAAGCTCGCGGGTGGAGTGGCGCAACTCGGCCGGATCCTGCCAGACGGTGACCGCATGCAGATCGACCATGCAATAGATCGACTGGATGCCCTGGTTCTGCGCATCGGCAAAGCGCTTGAGCGCGCCAAGATAATTGCCAAGATGCAGGTTGCCCGAGGGCTGAATGCCCGAAAAGACCCGCGGTGTGAAGCCTGCTTCGGTCATATGTCATCTCCGTCTGGATTTCTTCGCCCGCCTCGCTTACCCATGCGTCAAAGCCCCGTCAAGGAGAGCAGGCATGTCAGACCCCGTAAACGAAAGCCCCGTCAACCCGGTGCCGCCGGTGGTGGTGGCGCTTTTTCTGGTGATCGTCGGCGTCGAGGCGATCTTTTTGCTGGGCGCGCGCGGGTTTGTCGGCGGCCCCGAGGCGGTCGGCTGGCGCAGTATCGCGATCGAGGATTACGGCTTTAACAGCGACATCATGGCGTGGATGCTGCAAAATCAGATCTATCCCGCCGAGCACCTGCGCCGCTTTCTCAGCTATGCCTTTGTCCACAACAGTTTTACCCATGCACTGTTTTCCGGGGTGCTGCTTCTGGCGATGGGCAAATTTGTCGGCGAGGTGTTCCGCCAATGGGCGGTGCTGGTGCTTTTCGTGCTCTGCACTGTCACGGGCGCGGCGGTTTACGGGCTGGTGATAAGCGGTCACCCCTGGCTGATCGGGGCCTTTCCCGGCGTTTACGGGCTTATCGGCGGCTTTACCTATCTGATGTGGCTCAAGCTGGGTCAGCTTGGCGCGAGACAGTCGCGTGCCTTCAGCCTGATCGGCATTCTGATGTTGCTTCAGCTGACCTTTGCCCTTCTGTTCGGCGGAAGCGGCACCTGGGTGGCGGATGTATCGGGTTTTGGCACCGGTTTTCTGGCGTCGTTTTTCCTAAGTCCCGGCGGCTGGACGAAAATCCGCGCCAGGATCCGGCACGACTAGCGCGGCGAGCGGCGCAGCTTGCTGCGGACTTCCGAAAGCCGGAAGGCGCCCAGAAGCTGGCCGAAGGCGCCATAGGCCAGCGTACCGACCGCCAGCAACACCAAAAGCGCGATCCAGCGCCATCCGCTGATGGCAAAGAGCGGTCCAAGCAGTGCCCCCATCGCCCAAAGCACACCCCCCATCAGGGCCGAGGCCAGAACGATCCGCCAGATGCGGCGGTGAAACTGGGCATCGAACCGCGCCATATCGCCAAAGGCGCGCGCGCCGCGCATCAATTGCCAGACCATAACCCAACCTGCGAGCGTGGTGGCAAAGGCCGCCGCGATCCAGCCTATCCAGATCGCAAGCCCAATCGCGAGGGCCGCATTGACGATCATCGCCACGACCGCATAGTGAAACGGGCTTTTGGTGTCTTCGCGGGCGAAAAACAGCGGTTGCAGGATTTTTTGCATCACAAAAGCAGGCAGACCAAGGCCGTAAATTGCCACTGCAAGCGCGGTTGCCGCGCTGTCGTCGCTGCCAAAGGCGCCGCGTTCAAACAACACCGCCACAAGCTGAAGCGGGATCACCATGAGCGCCACGGCGCAGGGCACGGTGAGGGCGAGCGATAGCTCGCCTGCCCGCGACAGGGCCATGCGCGCGCCGATGTCATCGCCCGATTTCAGGCGCCGTGACAGATCGGGCAACAGCACGATCCCCACCGCGATTCCGACCACGCCAAGCGGTAGTTGATAAAGCCGGTCCGCAGAATAAAGCCAGCTCACGGCCTTGTCGTAATTCGACGCCACCTGCTGACCGACCAGAAGGTTGACCTGCATCACGCCTCCGGCAAGCGCGGCGGGCACGGCGACGCGCACCAGTTGCGACATCGCAGGTGTCCAGCGTGGGCGCACCGGGCGGATATGAAGACCCGCGCGGCTTGCCGCCTGCCAGACCAGAACGAGCTGCGCCACACCTGCGAACGGAATGGCCCAGACCAGGGCGATGGCGACCTTGCCCCCCATGAGCGCCGCCACGGCCATGGCGAGGATCAGCATGACGTTCAAAATCACCGGCGCGGCGGCGGCGGCGGCAAAACGACCGGCAGCATTGAGCACCCCCGAAAAAAGCGCCGCCAGCGATATGAACAGGATGTAGGGGAACACGATGCGCCCGAAATCAACGGTGATATCAAAGCGTTGATCGCCAACGAACCCTTCGGCTGTGGCCCAGACGAGCGCGGGCATAAAGACCAGCGCAAGCCCGGTCAGCGCCAGCAATACAAGCCCGAGACCCGACAGCGCCAGCGAGGCAAAACCAAGCGCATCCTCATCGGCCTCAAGCCGTTTGGAAAACATCGGTACGAAGGCCGCGTTGAAGGCGCCCTCGGCAAAAAAACGGCGGAACATATTGGGAAGCCGGAAGGCGGCGACAAAGCTATCCATCATCACGCCGGGGCCAAGATAGCTGGCGATCATCACGTCGCGGATAAACCCCAGCAACCGGCTGAGCAGCGTCCAGCCGCCGACGGTCAGGATACCGGTAAGCAGGCGGACGGGTTTCATGGGCGGGCCTCTGGCTTGGGGCGTTTGCGCAGGCTTAGCGGATCGCGCCGACAGGGGAAAGGGGGCTGCTAGGCGCGCGGCACCGGCATCATCGTGCCGGTCATCAGCGCGATATGAGTTTCTTTACCGTCCTCAAGCGCAAACACATCCGCGCGCACGATCACCAATCGGCGTCCGGGCTTGACCACAGTCCCGCGCGCCACGAGCTTGTCGCCCTTCGCCGGGGCAAGAAGGTTGATCTTCATTTCGGTGGTCAAAACCTCGCAATCCGGCGGCATGACGGAAAGGGCGGCATAGCCCGCCGCGCTGTCGCCGATAGAAAATGTAAGACCGGCATGCCCAAAGCCGTGTTGTTGACGGCTGCCGGGTAAAATGGGCGCTTCAATTTCGACATTCCCCTCCGAGAGATGCGCAAGGCGCGCCCCCAGAGTTTGCATCAGGCTTTGCGCTGCAAAGCTGGCGCGAATTTCATCTTCTGTTATAGGGGACATTTTGGCTTTAATTCCCATTGCTTACGTTACGTTGTCTCGATGACGATAATGTTAGGCGACATGGCTATGATTGTTGGATAACAAACGAGCCGGTGTTAAACGCAAATATCATTATGTGTGGTAAGGACAAAAATTGAACTGGTCTGATTTCCGAAACCACCTGGTGGAAACGTTTTCCACATTATTTTCTACGGTAACCCTTTTCTCGCTGGCTGCGACCAGTGCCGTTGCGGTGATTGCCGGCCCCTTTGGGACCTATGAAACGATGTCGCTCGCGACGCGGACGACCTATTGGGGCCTCGCGATTTCCATAGGCCTGTTGGTGGCTTACCTCAGTCGTGCGACGATGGCCACGCTGTTCGGCGAACGCCGCCCCCTCCTGTTTGACCTCGGCGCAAGCCTTATGGTCAGCACAATCATGGCGCCGCTGATCTGGGGGCTTCGGGCCTGGTTGGATCCTGTTCTGGACCTGCAACACCTGAGTCTTCCAAGTATTGCTCTCAATATCTTTGTGATAGCGGTCGGCATATTTGTCCTGCGCCGCCAGATCGGGCTTGAAAAGCCCGCCGGATATCGCGGCATCAA
>NZ_CAJXIP010000158.1 GCF_913054395.1 uncultured Roseovarius sp. | reverse complement strand
ATCGGCCCAACGTTCAATCTCGCGGCCAAAGAAATAGTCAGCGTAGGCCTTGGTGCGGGCTGCAAATGGCTGTGATCCTGCGGCCTCAATGACGGGGCTTAGGTAAATTGGCCGATGCAGCAGTGTGCAGCCATGATCTGTGCAGATCTGGGCCAGCTTCTGGGCGCCCAAATAGGCATAGGCCGAATGGGCTGAGTAGAAGTATTCGATGGTGGGCATGTGCTGCATCCTTGGTGAGATTTGCATATTGGTAACGCCCTAAAGCTCACCTGTCAGCACCACAGAACACGTCGCTCGTGCCTTACTCCTTCGCAAACAAAAACGCCCCCGGCGGAACCGGAGGCGTTTTCGATGTCTTCAAGGAAAAGGACTTAGCCTTTTTCTTCGATGATCTCGACCATATGTGAAATCTTGTTCACCATGCCGCGAACCGAAGGAGTGTCTTCCAGCTCACGTGTCTTGTGCATCTTGTTCAGACCCAGGCCGATCAGCGTTTGACGCTGTTTGGCGGGACGACGGATCGGCGAACCGATCTGCTTGATAACGATGGTTTTAGCCATAGATCAGAACTCCTTACGCTTCCGAGGCTTCGGCAACCGGCGCTTCGTCACCCTTTTTCAGGATGTCAGCGACCTTTTTGCCTCGGCGTTGGGCGATCATGCGGGGCGAGCTTTCTTTCTGAAGCCCGTTCAACGTGGCGCGGATCATGTTATAGGGGTTCTGGCTGCCGTTGGATTTTGCAACAACGTCCTGAACACCCAACATTTCGAACACGGCGCGCATCGGACCACCGGCGATGATACCGGTACCTTGCGGTGCTGTGCGCATCACGACCTTGCCGGCGCCGTGGCGACCTTCCATGTCGTGGTGCAGGGTACGGCCCTCACGCAGCGGCACGCGAATCATGGCGCGCTTGGCGGCTTCGGTGGCTTTGCGAATGGCCTCGGGGACCTCTTTCGCCTTACCTTTGCCAAAGCCGACGCGGCCCTTTTGGTCGCCTACAACGACCAGCGCCGCAAACCCAAAACGCTTACCACCTTTAACGGTCTTGCTGACCCGGTTGATCGCGACGAGGCGATCTGCGAATTCCGGCGTTTCGTCGCGATCGCGACCGCCACGACGGTTCTCATCTCTTGCCATTTTGGCTTCCTTTCAATGCGGCGCCATCGGCACCATATATGTCAATCCAAGTGCCCCGGATCATCTCCGGGGCCCGGATCATCGAGGCGGTCCGTTCCCAGACCGCCTTCGCTATTAGATCTTCAGCCCGGCTTCACGCGCGGCGTCGGCGACTGCCTTGACCTTGCCGTGAAACAGGAATCCACCACGATCGAAATACGCCTCGCTGATGCCGGCCTTTTTGGCCCGCTCTGCGATCGCCGCGCCAACCTTGGCTGCGGCTTCGACGTTGTTCTTCCCGACCAGACCAAGATCCTTTTCGAGGGTCGAGGCACTGGCGAGCGTCACACCGTTGACGTCGTCGATCAGCTGAACGCTGATATTCTTGTTCGAGCGGTGCACCGAAAGGCGCGGACGCCCTGCGTTGACCTTGCGAAGTTTGTTCCGAACGCGCATACGGCGTTTTTGGAACAGTTTTCTCTTGCTGTTTGCCATCTGTCGCGTCCTTACTTCTTCTTGCCTTCCTTCTGGAAGATATACTCGTCTTTGTAGCGAATGCCTTTGCCTTTGTAGGGCTCGGGGCGACGCCAATCGCGGATATTTGCCGCGACCTGACCAACGAGCTGCTTATCCGTGCCTTCAACCACCATTTCGGTGGGCTTGGGAACGGTAACAGTCACACCATCCGGAATTTGGAAATCGACATCATGGCTGAGGCCGAGGTTCAGTTTGAGCACGTTGCCCTGAAGCTGGGCACGATAGCCCACGCCGCGGATCTCGAGCTCTTTCTTGAAGGCCTCCCGGCTGCCGTGCACCAGGTTGGAGATGACCGTACGGGTCATGCCCCACTGCTGGCGCGCGCGCTTGGATTTGCCGCGGGGCGTCACCGTAACCTGACCGTCTGCGATGGTGATTGTGACATCATCGGTGGCGGTGAAGCTTTTGGTGGCCTTGGGGCCTTTGACTTCGATCGTCTGACCCGAAAGCGTCGCGGTGACGCCATCAGGCAGCGATACGGGCTGTTTGCCGATACGAGACATTTCGTGGTCTCCTTAGAATACAGTGCAGAGCACTTCGCCGCCAACGTTGGCCGCGCGTGCAGATGCATCCGACATCACACCCTTGGAGGTGGAGACAATCGACACGCCCAGGCCCTGACGGACTTGCGGGATGTCATCGACGCCCAGGTAGACGCGACGTCCGGGTTTGGAAACCCGTTTCATTTCGCGAATAACAGGGGTGCCTTCGAAATATTTCAGGCTGACTTCGATTGCCGGGTGGCCATCTTTGCCAGTGCTCATCTCATAACCGCGGATATAGCCCTCGGATGCCAGAACATCGAGAACGCGCACGCGCATTTTCGAGGCCGGAACCGAAACCGTGGATTTACCACGCATCTGCGAGTTGCGGATACGGGTGAGCATATCGCCGATAGGATCATTCATGCTAATTCTCCCTTACCAGCTGGATTTCACGACGCCGGGGGCCTGGCCACTCGAGCCAAGCTCGCGCAGCATGATCCGCGATACTTTGAGTTTGCGATAATACGCATGCGGACGACCGGTCAGCTGGCACCGATTGTGCAGCCGGGTGGCCGAGCTGTTGCGCGGCAGTTTCGCAAGTTTCAGGGAAGCGCGGAAACGCTCTTCCATCGGCTTGCTTTCATCGTTGATGATCTCTTTGAGCGCGGCGCGCTTCTTGGCGAAGCGATCCACCAGAGCCTGGCGTTTCTTTTCGCGCTCGATCATTGCTTTTTTAGCCATAAATCTATCCTCCCGCGGCTTAGCTGTTGAAAGGCATGTTGAAGTGCTTCAACAGTGCCTTAGCTTCAGCGTCGGTCTTCGCCGTGGTTGCGATAACGATATCCATGCCCCAAACTTCGTCGACCTTGTCGAAGTTGATTTCGGGGAAGACGATGTGTTCCTTGAGACCCATGGCGTAGTTGCCATTGCCGTCGAACGACTTGCCCGACACGCCGCGGAAGTCGCGGATACGGGGCATTGCGATGGTGATCAGACGATCAAGGAATTCAAACATCCGGTCGCCGCGCAGGGTTACCTTGGCACCAAGCGGCATGTCTTCACGAACACGGAAGCCCGCGATCGAGTTGCGCGCCTTGGTGATAACCGCGTGCTGACCTGCGATGGTGGAAAGATCTTCCTGGGCCGATTTGGCTTTCTTGGAATCGCGCACCGCTTCGGCACCGCAACCAATGTTCAGAACGATTTTGTCCAGACGCGGGATCTGCATGTCGTTCTTATAGCCGAACTCTTCTTTCAGAGCGGGCTTGATGGTTTCGCGGAAAACGGTTTTGAGGCGCGGGGTGTAGGTTGCTGTATCAAGCATCGATCACGTCCCCCGTGGTCTTGGCAAAACGCACCTTCTTGTCGCCTTCAATCTTGAAGCCAACGCGGGTCGGTTTGCCGTTTTTGTCGAGAAGCGACAGATTGCTCAGGTCGATCGGCATCGCTTTCGGGACGCGACCGCCTTGGCTGGTCTGGCTTTGACGGGTGTGGCGGATGGCCATGTTCACGCCTTCAACGACAGCTTTGCCGCTCTTGGGGTCAACAGTGGTGATCGTGCCCTTCTGGCCTTTGTCTTTACCGGCCAGAACGACAACGGTGTCGCCTTTTTTCAGTTTAGCAGCCATCTTACAGCACCTCCGGCGCGAGCGAGATGATTTTCATGAAGTTCTTGGCACGCAGCTCGCGAACAACCGGCCCGAAGATACGGGTGCCGACCGGCTCGCCTGCGTTGTTCAGGATCACGGCGGCGTTGCGGTCGAACTTGATTGCGGTGCCGTCTTCACGACGAACTTCCTTGGCTGTGCGCACGACGACGGCCTTGCGGACGTCACCTTTCTTTACGCGACCACGCGGAATGGCTTCCTTGACGGAGACGACGATGATGTCGCCCACGCTAGCGTATTTACGCTTGGAACCACCCAGAACCTTGATGCACTGAACTCGGCGAGCGCCGGAGTTGTCAGCAACATCCAGGTTGGTTTGCATCTGGATCATTTGGTTTCTCCCGACCTATGGGGGGCGATGCAGTGCCTGATCCCCAGGGTTTCGATTATGCCGAAAAGGGCCCGAGGCTTACGCCTCAAGCACCTCCCAACGTTTCGTTTTCGAGCGCGGCGCGCATTCGATGATGCGGACGGAATCGCCGACCTTGAAAGCGTTCTTTTCATCGTGAGCCCGGTACTTCTTGGACTTACGGATGGTTTTTTGCAGCACCGGGTGCTTGAAACGGCGTTCAACCGACACGGTGATGGTTTGTTCGTTTGCGTCGCTGGTCACGGTGCCAGTCAGGATACGTTTGGGCATCTGAGAGGCTCCCTATTATTCTGCTGCCGCGTTAGCGGCTTTTTCGTTCAGGATGGTCAGCACACGGGCGGCGTTGCGGCGTGCAGCGCGCATCTGTGCAGGGTTTTCCAGTTGACCGGTCGCGGCCTGGAAACGCAGATTGAATTGCGCTTTCTTCAGGCTGGTCAGCTCCTCACGGAGCTGATCGGGTGTCTTGTCACGTAGCTCTTTAGCGTTCATGCGCTTTTTCCTTTCAACATCACTGGCGGGCCCTCATGCAGGGTCACCCTGATTCCAGTGGAGTTCATGATGAAGGGGCCATTTAGAACCCCTTGCGACATAAAGCAACCCCTGTTTCCCCCAGAGCCGCCATTCAGGCCGATTCCCCGCAGTTTGGGCAAAAACCACGGGTTTTTCGGCCTGTAGGGTGGCTGAAACGAGCGCCTCTCCGGGTTTGGCTGCGCGCGCCTGACCGTTTAGCCCCAGCTATAGTTGAAACTGACGCTGATCCGATCCTCTTCACTCATGTTCATCGGCACCTCGTGGCGCAGCCAGCTTTCCCAGAGCAACACATCGCCCACTTCCGGCGCGACATATACGAAGCTTCGCATTTCCTCGCGCGCATCCTTGCGCCGGGCGGGGGCGGCCATCATCATGGCCGATCGCGGATCTTCCAGTTTCAGGGAACTGGCCCCGTCGGGCATCGCCACATAGGTGGTGCCGCTGATCACGGAATGCGGGTGGATATGACTGCTATGGGTGCCCCCCTCGGGGAGGATGTTGATCCAGATATCCTCAAGCTTGAGCTTCTTGTCGTCGAGATCAAACTCCAGATCCTTGGCAAAGGCCGCGACATGCTTGTTGAGCACCTTGACGAGTTGCTTGAAAATCGGAAACCGCCAGCCAAGATCAGTGAGCGAGGCATAAGAGGTATAGCCCGGATAGCCGTTTTCCTCGCACCACTCCTGTCCCGCCTCGTCATCCTCGGCGATGGAATAACACGACGCCTCAAGCTCGGCGGCATCAATGGGTTTGCCGTGCTCGGACAGGGCGGCATGATAGAGGCGGGTCACGAAAAGTGAGGATATCTGTGTCATGGCCCCCCTCTTAAACCAGTGGCGCCCGCGTGGCGAGAGGCCTTGGCCCCCCTGCAACAAAAAGCCCCCGCCGATCGCTCGGCAGGGGCTTTTCGATTTCAGGCAGAATGGGTGAGACCCACCCAGTTTACCAGTCTTCGCGAACCACGACCCGGGTCTTGATCGGAAGCTTCATCGCGGCAAGGCGCAGGGCCTCGAATGCGATGGCTTCGGACACGCCGTCGATCTCGAACATGATCCGGCCCGGCTTGACCTTGGCGGCCCAGAAATCAACCGAACCTTTACCTTTACCCATCCGAACCTCGGTGGGTTTGCTGGTCACGGGAAGGTCCGGGAAGATCCGGATCCAAACCCGACCCTGACGTTTCATGTGACGCGTCATGGCACGACGAGCAGCTTCGATCTGGCGTGCAGTCACACGCTCGGGCTGGGTCGCTTTGAGGCCGTAAGTGCCAAAGTTCAGATCGGAGCCGCCCTTGGCTTCTCCCTTGATCCGGCCTTTGTGCATCTTGCGGAATTTACTGCGCTTTGGTTGTAGCATCTGTCATTCCTCCTTAACGGCGGCCGCCGGCGCCACGGGGCGCGGGACCATCCTGGAGTTCCTGGGCTTTACGGTCACGAGCCGCCGGATCATGTTCCATGATCTCACCCTTGAAGATCCAGACCTTGATACCGATGATGCCATAAGGCGTCAGCGCCTCATAAGGTGCATAATCGATGTCGGCACGCAGGGTGTGCAGCGGCACACGACCTTCGCGATACCATTCGGTACGGGCGATCTCGGCACCACCAAGGCGGCCCGCGACGTTGACCCGGATACCAAGGGCACCCATGCGCATTGCGTTCTGCACGGCGCGCTTCATGGCACGACGGAAGGACACACGACGCTCAAGCTGCTGCGCGATGCTTTCACCGACCAGAGCCGCGTCAAGCTCCGGCTTGCGGACCTCGACGATGTTCAGGTGCAGCTCGCTGTCGGTCATCGCCGCCAGCTTTTTGCGCAGACCTTCGATATCGGCGCCTTTTTTGCCGATGATCACGCCGGGACGTGCGGTGTGGATCGTGACGCGGCACTTCTTGTGCGGACGCTCGATGATCACACGGCTGATGCCGGCCTGTTTGCACTCTTTGCCGATGAATTTGCGCATGGCGATATCTTCCAGAAGAAGATTGCCATAATCCTTGGTGTCGGCGTACCAGCGGCTGTCCCAGGTGCGGTTGACCTGAAGGCGCATGCCAATTGGATTGACTTTGTTACCCATTAGGCTTGCTCCTCAATCTGACGCACCTTGATAGTGAGTTCCGAGAACGGCTTGATGATCTTGCCGAAACG
>NZ_CAJXIP010000157.1 GCF_913054395.1 uncultured Roseovarius sp. | reverse complement strand
ATGTTGCTCGCGAATTTCTGACCATCGCATGAATCGTAAAATTTTCTGCACCTTCCGAGATTGACTCTTCGCAATCGCGGCCATGCCCCCTATATCTTGTCGGGTAGGAGAACCCATGAAACCTTTATTTTCCCTTGTTTTTCTGGCTTTTATTGCCACATTCGCAATCGCGCAGGACACCCAGAAAGACCCGGTGGACTCCCCCATTCTGGATGGAACCACGGCCAATTTGAATGAATTTCTATGGATTAAACGACCCTTGATTGTCTTTGCCGACACACCTGCCGATCCGCGATATGTCGAACAGATGGGATATATCACCGAGCGGCTTGACGTGCTCGACGAACGCGATGTGGTGGTGCTGACGGATACTGATCCTTCGGCCAGATCAGACCTGCGCAAGACGTTGCGCCCGCGCGGATTTTCCCTTGTTCTGGTGGGCAAGGACGGGGTCATATACCTGCGCAAACCGGCGCCCTGGCGGGTGCGCGAGATCACCCGCAGCATCGACAAGCTTCCGGTGCGCCAGCAGGAATTGCGCGACCATTCAAGCGGTAGCTGAAACAGGTCCGCCATTCACCCCGCCCCCATGGCAACGATCAAAAGCCCTAATTTCGGCTCGAGCAGCATCAAGCTGCCGCTCGCCTCGTCAAAGGCCAGAATTGCACCCCTGGTGTCGATCGCATGGCGAAACGCGCTTTCGGTGATCTCCCCCATACAATCGCGCCCCTCAAGACCCGTTCGGCGCAGGCGCATGCCGAGATCCCGCTTGTGATTGACCAGCCCTACCATCGCCTGATCCGGCGTCTCGCCGGGCTGCACCAGGGCCGCACGGCCGCGCTGCCCCAGAACGCGAACCATCTCACCCGCGCTTCCGGTCAGCGGCATGGCGGCCTTTACCCCGCCACTCCTGACCTCATAGACGGCCGCAGCACAACCGCTTGCGGCCTCAAAGGCCAAGGTCTCGCCGAGACTGAACCACTGGTCCAGCCGATCCCTCTGGGCCGCCTCCTCATCGCGCGCGCAGGCCATCGCCAGTGCCATCAGCACCAGCATCCCTGTCGCGTTTCGCAAAGGGGCGGCGACCCGGATCATTCGAAATAGCTTTCTTCGACAACGGCCACCTTGAATGCTTCAGTGACGCGACACCCTACCTCGTGTACGACCATCAGCTTGGCAAGCTGCGGCCCGTCCACAAGCACGATCCGAGCGCCCAGTTTTTCAGCCGTCGCACGAGCATTCGGACTGAATGACGAGGTGGTGACAAATATGCCTTTGGTCACATCCTTGAGGCCTAGAGCGCCGTAGAAATCCCGTATCGCCCCTGATCCAATTGGGCTTCCTGCCTGATAGCGCTTGGCTTGAACATAGACCTGATCTACGCCCAGAGGATCGAGGTTTATTACCCCATCCACCCCATCATCACCGGATCGGCCCAGCACATTACCAGCGCTCGCCCCATACCCATATCCCATCTGCAAAAGCAGATGGACAATCACACCTTCAAAAAAAGCAGGTTCAGCCTCGCGCAACCGAGCTAGCAAATCTGCCGCTAGGGCATCATTGATCTGCTCATAGGCACCACGCATCGCTTCATCAGGTGTTGTTGGCATCGGCTCGGATATAGCGGCAGCGTCCTCGCTTGCGGCATTGGTGCGCGATTTGAACTCCAGAAACGGATCGTAACGTTCCAGAAATTTGGCGTCGATCCGCTCTGGATCTTCTGCCAGAACACGTCGCCCCTCTTCCGTGATTTCGAAGTGTCCTCGCCGTGTGTTACGCAATAAACCGGCCTGTTTGAGGTAACTGCGCGCCCAATGTACCCGGTTCGCAAACCTTGCCTGCTTGCCGCTTGGCAGTAATTCGGACCTCTCACCCTCGCTAAGCTGAAATGCCTCCTCAAGTCGCGTGACCGCATCCGAGATTTTCACCTCGCCTGACGCGGCCAACTCTAGCACCGGCTTCATTAAGGATTGATAGTCCGGAATCATCTCGCTTATTCGAACTCCATGATCACATCGTCAACCGCAAGGCTGTCGCCCGGCCCCGCGTTGAGTTTGGTCACAATGGCCTTTTTCTCGGCCCGCAGGATGTTTTCCATCTTCATCGCCTCCACAGTACAAAGCGCCTGCCCCTCCTGAACCTCGTCGCCCACGGCGACATTGACCTTGACGATCAGGCCCGGCATCGGACAGAGCAACAGCTTCGATGTATCAGGCGGCAGTTTCTCAGGCATTAACGCGGCCAGTTCGGCCTGACGCGGGGTGCGCACATGCACCTTGAGATCCGCACCGCGCGACCGGATCCGGAAACCGCCCGACACCTTGCCGACCTTCAATACCAGCGGCTTGCCATCCACCATCAGCGTGGCAAGCTGATCGCCCGGCGTCCAGTCGCTGGTCACCCGAAGGGTATCGCCATCCTCAAAGCCGACCGTCGCCCCGGATTTATCGGCCGCAACGGTCACGGCAAAGCTATGACCCTGAAGCGACACCACCCAATCCTCGCCGACGTGGCGTTCGTGATTGTCCATGCGTCCGGACACGCGGGTGCGGCGGATTTCGGCGACACGGTGCATGGCCGCACATGAGGCCGCAATCGCGCGCAGGGCGTCATCTCCAAGGCTGACCCCTTCAAATCCATCGGGATATTCTTCTTCGATAAAGGCCGTGGTCATCTCACCGGCGACGAACTTGGGGTGATCCATCACCGCACTCAGGAACGGCAGGTTATGGCCGACGCCTTCCATCTCGAAGCCATCGAGCGCATTGCGCATGCCTTCGATCGCCTCGGATCGGGTATGGCCCCATGTGCACAGCTTGGCGATCATCGGGTCGTAATACATGCTGATCTCGCCCCCCTCGAAGACGCCGGTATCGTTGCGCACCACAGCCCCCTCGATGGCAAGTTCCTGCGGCGGGCGATAGCGGCTCAGGCGACCAATCGAGGGCAGGAACCCGCGATAAGGGTCTTCGGCATAAAGCCGGCTTTCCACCGCCCAGCCGGTCAGCTTGACGTCACCCTGCGCAAGGCCAAGCTTTTCGCCATAAGCGACGCGGATCATCTGTTCCACAAGATCGACCCCGGTGATCAATTCGGTCACCGGATGCTCGACCTGAAGGCGGGTGTTCATTTCGAGGAAATAGAAATTGCGTTCGCCATCGACGATGAATTCCACGGTCCCGGCCGACGAATACCCCACCGCCTGCGCTAGCGCGACCGACTGTTCGCCCATGGCCTTGCGGGTGGCCTCGTCAAGAAACGGGCTCGGGGCCTCTTCGATGACCTTCTGGTTGCGGCGCTGGATCGAGCATTCCCGCTCGCCCAGATAGATGCCGTTGCCATGGCTGTCGCAGAGCACCTGAATTTCGATATGGCGCGGTTGGGTGACGAATTTCTCGATGAAAATCCGGTCGTCGCCAAAGCTGCTGGCCGCCTCGTTCTTGGAGCTTTGGAACCCCTCACGCGCCTCCTCGTCATTCCAGGCGATCCGCATGCCCTTGCCGCCGCCGCCGGCACTGGCCTTGATCATCACCGGATAGCCGACCTCGTTGGAAATCTTGACCGCGTCCTCGGCATCCTCGATCAACCCCATATAGCCCGGAACGGTGCTTACGTTGGCCTCCTGCGCGATCTTCTTGCTGGTGATCTTGTCACCCATCGCCTTGATCGCCCCGACCGGCGGCCCGATAAAGGCGACGCCTTCGGCCTCGAGCGCCTCGGCGAACTTGGGGTTTTCGGACAAAAAGCCATAACCGGGATGCACCGCCTCGGCGCCGGTCCGGCGAATGGCATCCATCACCTTGTCGATCACGATATAGGATTCACTGGCCGGTGCGGGGCCGATGTGAACCGCCTCATCGGCCATGCGCACATGCAGCGCGTTGCGGTCCGCATCCGAATAGATCGCCACCGTCTTGATACCCATGGCCCGTGCGGTCTTGATCACCCGGCAGGCAATCTCCCCACGGTTCGCGATCAGGATCTTCTTGAACATCTTACGTCCCTTCTTTTCGGTTCTTGGCCGCGCGTCACAGCGCACGGATCTGGCATAAAAAAGACCACCGGCGCATTAAGCGCCGATGGTCCGGGTCACAGCATCACGCAACGCGGGCACATGGCCCGGCGCGCGGCTCAAATTCTGGTTAGTTGCAGCGGCTTGGATAGGCCTGACAATAGACCACGTTGCCCGCAGCCCCGACAGCCGCGCCAGTGATGACGCTTCCGCCCACCGCAGCCCCGGTGATCGCCCCGGCCCCGCCACCCAAAAGCGCCTGCTCAGGGATGGTATCGCCGCAGGCCGCAAGTGCGACAAGGGCGAGCGCCGCGAGCGCCGGGGCAGTTTTGCGTTGGATCGTATGCATGTTGGATTTTCTCCTGAATTGCGCGATTTTATATCACGCCCACTCAACGCCAAATCCGGCGGCGCGTCAAAGCGATCCGCTTTCAGCACACGCGGATCGGCAAGCCGCCGCCGAAACCGGCACAGCCCTGTCGCGAAAGAAAAACCGGGCGACCTGCGCCAGCCAGCACAGCGCCGCCCGTAAGGGGAAGGGTAACGGATGAGACGTTGTGTCAACGCCCCTTGGGGAAGGGCATCCATCACTAGGATCACCCTGACAAGATCGCGCTTTGGGGCCAAGCCGAAATGCTGCGGTGCAACCACATCGGCTGCATCCCGCGCGTTTCCACGACTCGTGCGCAATTTCATGCCGATCCGCGCCATCACTCGTCGCCCCGTCCGCTAAAGACTTCGGGGAAAGAGGCCCGCGCAACGGCGACATCAATCACCAACAGGGCCTCATAGCTCTCGGGATCAAAGTTTTCTTCGACGGGCTTGACCTCGCGCCCGAACAGCCAGGCCAGACGCCCGGCATCCAGATTGCCGCGTTCAAACGGCTGGTCGCCAAAATGTTCCCAGAGCGCACTCAGAAACCCCGTATCAGCGCGCCGGTCTGCCGGTCTGCGATCGCGAAACCGCTCACGCGCGGTAAGCGGCGTGGCGCCCTTGGGATTGGCGCGACGGATGACGAATTGAAAATCAGAACCCGGAAGACGTCCGGGGAAACCGCGATGCTTGATCATGATGTGGCCCTCACTGCGGCAGTAAGAGCCGTCACCCACCCCGCAGCCGCCTGCAGGATGGATGAGTGATTATGAAATTTGTGCTGCTGTCTATGAGCTGCCAGCACCTGGCCCAGGACCGGCGCCTGATCCCGGTCCCGCCCCCGGTCCCGGCCCGGCGCCCGGTCCAGCCCCGGTTCCCGAACCTGTTCCGGGGTCCGTCCCCGGATCGGTCCCCGGATCCGTACCGCCCGTGCTCCCCCCAGAGGTTCCACTGGCTCCGCCAGCATCGACACCGGAAGCGGCACCCGCGGCTGCGGCCTCGGGCGAGACACAAAGATCGCCGGACAGGACCAGCCCCTCAGGGCAGATGGCCTCGCCGTATTTTGTGAAACCGGGCTGGACGCCGACAGGTGGCGGTGGTTCCTGCTGGCCACAGGCCACCAATCCAGAAATTGCGGCAAAACAGAATGCTGTTCTTGTTTTGTAAAGCATAAGTCTTCCCCTTCAGGCTTAATATGCTGCCCGTGATTCAAATCACCGACAGGACAAGTATCTGACTTCGGAAGACGGCCGCGTTGACCTAGGTCAATTGCCTTTCGCGTCTTGGCCCACTGTGCCAAAAGCGGGACAGGCGCTGTCGCCTGTCCCTGTATCACCTTGATAAGGTTACTTGTATTTGCCGGTGATGACCGGCTCAGTCGAAATCGGCTCGGGCTCGACAACGACGAATTCTTCCTGTGCGGGCTGTGCGCAAGCTGCGACAAAGGCCACAAGGCCAATTGCGAGAACGCTCTTGATGCTGTTCGACATGTATTTCTCCTGTCTCTCTTGTCTATGGAAACGGGCGCCAACGGAACATGCGTCCCTAGCCGCCCGCCTGGCGAGGTTAGGGTTACTTGGGTGCAACCGGACTCCATCATAGCCGGATTCTCGAAAAATGAACACGCGCCATGGGCGAACACTTGCTCATGTGACGCCAAAGCCTCATTCTGGCACCTACGTGAACTGTGTCTATCAACATCTTGTGTTTGCATCAAAACATCTCCCAGATGCAGGCCCCGTCTTGCACGCTATAGGCCTCGAAAACCTGTGTTACCTCGGGATCGAACACCCCGAATTCCGATGGCCTGTCGGCCAGTGAGACGACGATCCGGCTTGGCATCGGCCCGATCTCCGGCAGGCGCGTCACGGCGTAGTTCTGACAGAGATAGTCCAGATCTCCCATCACGGCCTCAAGCGCTGCCTCTCCGCCCGTAAACCCTTCTGCAACAAAGCGAAACCGATACGTCAGCCCCCCGCCGGGGCGATCCGTCAGCACCTCCTGAAGCCGCGCATCAAGCCCCGATGGCAGCAGCAGCGCCTCCTCCTGCGCCGCCGCTGCCTGCTGGACAAGGCACAGCGCCAAAACCAGCCCCGCTCCCTTCATCTCGCCCTCCGCTGCCATCGCGCGCGATTGGCCTCGTCGTCAAGCACCGCCGCGATTCGCGCCTCGGCATGGGCACGGTCAAACCGCCCCCGCACCTCTCCTCCCGCGACCACCTCAAGCCCCCCTGCGGTCCGCGTCACCCGCACCGCCGGGACAAAGCCGCGCAGTCCCTGCAAGGCCCGCCACATGTCCTGACGCACCTGATGCGCCAGGAAACGCCGCCCGCCCCGCGGCAGGACCGTCACCACCGCCAGATCGAACCGCACAGGCCAGCGCCGCGCCACGACAAGCGCTCCCGCCTCCTCGACCTCATGCCAGCGATCCCGGCCCATGCCCTGTCCATCCCCCTGTTTCTTCTTGCCCTAAATATCCCGGGGGT
>NZ_CAJXIP010000156.1 GCF_913054395.1 uncultured Roseovarius sp. | reverse complement strand
GGGTCGATGCTGACATGCTCGCCCATGGGGGTGATCGCCCCGGTTGGGCAGATATCAAGACATTTGCTGCATCCGGTCTGTTCGGCGCGGCTATGGGCACAGATCAGCGGTTCCAGCGCCACATAAAGCGGTTTCTCAAAGGTGCCTATCATCTGCACCGCTTCGAACACCGCGTCTGACACGGCCGTCATGCTGCCGGGATCGGCGCGCAGATAGCCCTCGCGTTTTTGCGGTGCGGGAAACATCGGGGTGCCGCCGCCAAGGTCAAGGATCACATCACAGGCGGTCTGGCCGCCATCGCGCGCAGCCCCCCAGCCAAGCGCGCCGCGGCCCGCCGGATTGACCTGTTGCAGGGCATCAATCGTAAGGTCGAACTGTCCAAGCGCGCCCTTCGCGCGGGTCACATGGCCCCGGATCGCGTCAAAATCGCGGTTCTCCGGCGGGGCGCAATCATCGGTCAAAAGAACCGTGACACCCAGAAGCGGCGCCAGCTTTTCGGCGGCGGGGAGCACCACGTCAGAGGCCCCGATGATAAGGCAAAGCCCCTCGGAAATGACATCAATGGTCTTTTCGCGCGCTGCGGGCAGGCTGGCCTCGGCCAGAAGTGCGGCCATTTTGGGTAGTTTCGGGGCGCTGTCATTGCTCCATCCGGCGCGGTCGCGCAGGTCGGCAAATGCGGGTTCGGGGGCACCGATATCGGCGGCCAGCTCTTCGAAAACACGCTGTTCCTGGCGACAGCAAATAATTGCCTCGCCTGACTCGATTGCCTTGGCGGCCTGTCCGATTTCATCGGTGCAGAGCGCGGAATGCACCCGCGAACAGCCAAGGCCGGTGGCCTGTGCCAGGGCGTCGCCATCCAGCTTTTGAGTGCCGGAACAGTCGCACAAAATCAATTGCTTAGGCATTTTTACCCCAATGTTTTCGCGATGTTGAGAATAACGTTTGTTGCGTCGGTGCGGCCACAGAGTAGGCATGATTCGACCCCGTCGTAAACAGCAATTCGAATCACACCAACCCGGCGTGATGGCCCCGGTCGGGGGTGGGTGATTCGTTTTGGACAACCCCCTTGGGGCAATTGCTGCAAAGCGGCGAAAGCGGCATTCCGGTCAATCTGACCGTGTTCGGCCCGGACGCGCATGAAATCGGCCCAAAATGTCCTGTCTGTTCATTTGGTAGACCACGGCACACAGAAAGTGCTTTGAGTGGTCAGGAATCCGTACCAATCTAGACCTAACCAGCCAGGGACGAAAACCAAGCGTGATCTATAACCCTAAAACCTATGCTTCGATCCCTGTCGGGGTCGTCATTCGAAGGGCGCCCGGCGTGACCCGATGGGCGGCATGGTCTTGGCGCGCGGTTTCGGTGTTGCCCGGCGCGGGCGCGGCGGACTGGCGCGAGCTGCGCCGCGATGGCGATACGGTGGAATATCACGCGGCGACGGCGGTGATGGAATTGCACGGCGCGGAAACCGAAAGCTACCTTCAGGGGATTTCGGCGCGGGTGCCATCTGTGTACGTGGTGATGCGCGCGCGTGTCGCCGAGGATGCCGCGGCACGGCCCTTCGAGGTGGTGCTTGTGACCGCCTCGCCGTTCGAGGCCCAGGATTATGCCGATACCGGCGAGGAAATCGTCGAAAAGGTGGCCATGCCAGAGGGGCTTGTGGCCTGGGTGCGCGAATTCGTCGAGGAACATCACCAGGAAGAAACCTTCAAGAAGCGCCGCCGCGACAAGGCCGACGTCAGCCGTGTCGAGGATGGCATCGGCGATCCGCGCATCCACCAGATCAGCGATGTTTACCGCGCCCCTGCCTCGCTTCGTAAGGGGAGGGTCCATTGAGCCGGGGTGATTTCTGGACGCGCCGCAAGGCGCAGGTCGAGGCGGAAGCCGAGGCCGAAGCCCGCGCCATCGAGGCCGAGGCGCTTGCCGCGCGTGACGCGGAACTGGCCGAAAAGACCGACGCCGAGCTTCTGGAAGAGCTGGATTTGCCCGATCCCGACACACTGGGGCCGGGCGATGATTTCCGGGCCTTCATGACAAAGGCTGTGCCAGACCGGATCCGGCGCCGTGCGCTGCGTCGGCTCTGGCTGTCGAACCCGGCGCTGGCCAACCTTGACGGACTGCTGGATTACGGCGAAGATTTTACCGACAAGGCCAAGGTCCTTGAGCATATGCAGACCGCCTATCAGGTGGGCAAGGGCATGACCGCCCATGTCGAGGAGATGGCCCGGCAGGCCGAGCTTGAGGCGAACCCGCCCGAGGACGAGCCGCTTGAGGAAGAAGATCTGCTGGAGGAAGACCAGCCCGAGGCCACGGTCGCCATGGCCCAGGACGAACCGGAAGAGAAAGCGGCCGCAAGCGAGGTGCAAGACGCGACCGCATCGCCCACCGAGGCGGTCACGCAAGAGCCCGAAGAGGCCGCGCCGCGCCGCCGTATGAGTTTCGTATTTCAAGATCAGACCGGAGCATCGGTATGACCAACCAAGAGGCCCTGATGGAAAACCCAAGTCCCGCGCATGAGATCGCCGAAGAGGATCGCCTGCGCGCCGATCTTTATGACTACCTTGGCGTGATCCTGTCGCGCCCGCCCGAACAGGCGATGCTGGATCAGACCGCCGCGCTTACTGGCGGCGAGACCGAACTTGGCACGGCCATCGGCGCGTTGGCGCGGATCGCAGGGCTGAGTAAGGCACGCACGGTGGAAAGCGAGTTCAACGCGCTGTTCATCGGTCTTGGCCGGGGCGAACTGCTTCCCTATGCGAGCTATTACCTGACCGGGTTTCTTAACGAAAAGCCGTTGGCCGGGCTGCGCCGGGACATGGCCGCCCGCAGCATGACCCGCGCGCAGAACGTTTACGAGCCGGAAGACAACATTGCCTCTTTGATGGAGATGATGGCCGGGATGATCACCGGGCGATACGGCAAACCGGCAAGCCTTGAAGATCAGAAACAGTTCTTCGGCAAGCATATCGGCCCTTGGGCCGGTCACTTTTTCACGGATTTGGAAGCAGCGACCAATTCGGTTTTCTATGCTTCGGTCGGCGCTGTCGGCCGGGTCTATATGAATATCGAGGCGCAAGGCTTCCGGATGAGCGCGGGCTAGCCCGCATAACCGGCGGGGCAACCCGTCATCACCCAAGGGAGGAACACCCTTATGACCAAGAAGACCGAGGGCGAAACGAGCCGCCGCGATTTTCTGAAACTGGCCGGCACTGCTGCGCCTGCTGCTGCGGCTCTGGCCGTTGCGGGGGGAACCGCTGCCGAGGCGGCCCAGCCTGATCTGTCATCTGACAGAATGCAGGACACGGCGCATACCCGCGCCTATCTCGACAGCGCCCGGTTCTAAACCGCCGGACGAGGTCAAAACCGCTGACGACTGGTTGCGATAGGCCCGACTGTCAGAGGAAACATCAGTACCCGGCAGTGTCCGTCAGGACTGCCAAGGGAGGAGAGAAACATGCTTAGGAAAAAGACCAACGGGGTTGCGAGACGCCCCCAGCGGACCAGTATCCTGTCTGAGGTCGCCGAGAAGTCGGTCGACCGCCGCGCATTCCTGCGCGGCTCTGGTCTGGCCATTGGTGGCCTGGCCGCAATCGGTGCCATGGGCGGTACGGTGACGCGTGCAAACGCGCAGAGTGCAGCCAATGAAGCCGTCGAAACGATCAAATCCGTCTGCACTCACTGCTCGGTCGGCTGTACGGTCGTCGCCGAAGTCCAGAACGGTGTCTGGGTCGGGCAAGAACCCGGCTGGGACAGCCCGTTCAACCTTGGTGCGCATTGCGCCAAAGGTGCCTCGGTGCGTGAACACGCGCATGGCGAACGCCGCCTCAAGTACCCGATGAAGAAAGAGGGCGGTGAATGGAAGCGCATCAGCTGGGAACAGGCGATCGACGAGATCGGCGACGGCATGATGAAGATCCGCGAAGAAAGCGGACCTGACAGCGTCTATTGGCTCGGCTCTGCCAAGCACAACAACGAACAGGCCTACCTGTTCCGCAAGTTTGCTGCCTATTGGGGCACGAACAACGTGGATCACCAGGCCCGGATCTGTCACTCGACCACGGTTGCCGGTGTTGCAAACACCTGGGGCTATGGCGCGATGACCAACTCCTATAACGATATCCACAATTCCAAGGCGATCTTCATCATCGGCGGCAACCCTGCCGAGGCGCACCCCGTCTCGCTGTTGCACGTGCTGAAGGCCAAGGAACAGAACAACGCCCCTCTCATCGTCTGCGACCCGCGCTTTACCCGCACGGCGGCGCATGCCGATGAATATGTGCGCTTCCGTCCCGGTACGGACGTGGCGCTTGTCTGGGGTATTCTCTGGCACATCTTCGAGAATGGCTGGGAAGACAAGGAATTCATCCGCACCCGTGTCTGGGGCATGGATGAGATCAAGGACGAAGTCGCCAAGTGGACGCCCGAAGAGGTCGAGCGTGTTACCGGTGCGCCGGGTGAACAGCTTCGCCGCGTTGCGCGCACCATGGCCAACAACCGCCCCGGCACCGTTATCTGGTGCATGGGTGGCACCCAGCACACCAACGGCAACAACAACACCCGCGCCTATTGCATCCTGCAACTGGCCCTTGGCAACATGGGCACGTCGGGCGGTGGCACCAACATCTTCCGTGGCCACGACAACGTTCAGGGCGCAACCGACCTTGGTGTTTTGAGCCACACCCTGCCGGGCTATTACGGCCTGTCTGGCGGTGCCTGGGCCCATTGGGGCCGTGTCTGGGGCGAAGATGCCGAGTGGCTTGCCGGTCAGTTCGACAGCATCAAGGACAAGGACGGCAAGGACACGTCCTTGCAGAACCTCAAGGGTATCCCGGTCAGCCGCTGGATCGACGGTGTTCTGGAAGACGCGGAAAACATGGACCAGCCCAACAAGGTGCGTGCCATGGTTCTGTGGGGCCACGCGCCCAACTCTCAGACCCGCGGCAAGGAAATGAAAACGGCGATGGAAAAGCTGGACATGCTGGTCGTAGTCGACCCGTATCCCACCGTTTCCGCCGTCATGCATGACCGCACTGATGGCGTCTATCTTCTGCCGGCCTGTACGCAGTTCGAAACCCGCGGTTCCGTGACCGCATCGAACCGCTCGCTTCAGTGGCGTGACCGCGTGGTGACACCGCTGTTTGAAAGCAAGCCGGACGAGGTCATCATGGCCAAGTTCGCCAACAAGTTTGGCTGGGCCGACCGTTTCTTCCGCAATATCGAGATGGAAGACGCGGAAACGCCGAATGTCGAAAGCATCACCCGCGAATTCAACAGCGGCATGTGGACAGTCGGCTATACCGGTCAATCGCCTGAGCGCATCAAGAAGCACATGGCGAACCAGCACACCTTTGACCGCACCACGTTGCAGGCAAAAGGTGGTCCGGCAGATGGCGATTACTACGGTATGCCATGGCCGTGCTGGGGCACAGCCGAGATGAACCATCCGGGCACGCCCAACCTCTATGACCTGTCGAAACCTGTCAGCGAGGGTGGCCTGACCTTCCGTGCGCGTTTCGGCGTCGAGCGGGATGGCGACAATCTGCTGGCCGAGGGGGTTTATTCCGCCGGGTCGGAAATTCAGGACGGTTATCCTGAATTCACAATGCAGATGCTGATGGATCTTGGCTGGGACGGCGATCTTACCGCCGAAGAACGCGCGTCGATTGATGCCGTTGCCGGGCCGGGAACCAACTGGAAAACCGACCTTTCCGGCGGGATTCAGCGGGTTGCGATTGCCCATGAATGTGCGCCCTTCGGCAATGCCAAGGCGCGGGCCGTCGTCTGGACCTTCCCCGATCCGGTGCCCTTGCACCGCGAGCCGCTTTATACGAACCGGCGCGATCTGGTCGCGGATTATCCGACATACGAGGACCGGCACGATTACCGTCTGCCGACCATGTATGCCTCGATCCAGAAGAACGACTTCTCGAAAGAGTATCCGATCATCCTCACATCCGGCCGTCTGGTCGAATATGAAGGTGGCGGTGACGAGACCCGTTCAAACCCCTGGCTGGCCGAACTTCAGCAGGACATGTTCGTCGAAATCAATCCGCGCGATGCCAATAACCTTGGTGTGCGGGACGGCGCGCAGGTCTGGGTTGAAGGGGCCGAAGGCGCCAAGGTCAAGGTCATGGCAATGGTCACCGAACGGGTGGGCGAAGGTGTTGTCTTCATGCCCTTCCACTTCGGCGGTCATTTCGAAGGTAAGGATCTTCGGGCGAATTATCCCAAAGGGGCAGACCCCTATGTCTTGGGTGAAGCGTCCAACACGGCCCAGACCTATGGCTATGACTCAGTCACACAAATGCAAGAGACCAAGGCGACTCTTTGCAAAATCAGTGCAGCATAAGGAGATACTGACATGGCAAGAGCAAAGTTTCTTTGCGACGCCGAACGCTGCATCGAGTGTAATGCATGCGTAACGGCCTGTAAGAACGAGCACGAGGTGCCGTGGGGGATCAACCGCCGCAAGGTGGTCACGATCAACGACGGTAGTCCGGGCGAACGTTCGATCTCGGTGGCGTGTATGCATTGTTCAGATGCGCCGTGCATGGCTGTCTGTCCTGTGGATTGCTTCTATCAGAACGAAGAAGGCGTTGTTCTGCACTCCAAGGATCTGTGCATCGGCTGTGGCTATTGCTTCTATGCGTGCCCGTTTGGCGCGCCGCAATATCCGCAGGCCGGCAACTTCGGCAGCCGCGGCAAGATGGACAAGTGCACCTTCTGTGCCGGTGGCCCCGAGGAAAACCACTCGGCAGCAGAGTTCCAGAAGTACGGGCGCAACCGGATTGCAGAAGGCAAATTGCCGATCTGTGCCGAAATGTGCTCGACCAAGGCCCTGCTGGCGGGCGATGGCGACGTTGTGTCGGCCATCTACCGCGAGCGTGTCGTGGCGCGCGGCTTCGGCTCG
>NZ_CAJXIP010000155.1 GCF_913054395.1 uncultured Roseovarius sp. | reverse complement strand
GTTCAAACCATCGCCAAGGCCCACGGTGGTGGTGGTCTTGCCCTCGCCCGCGGGCGTCGGGTTGATCGCGGTCACAAGGATCAGCTTGCCATTCTTGTTGCCTTGAACCGAGGTGATATAGTCCTGGCTCACCTTGGCCTTGTCGTGGCCATAGGGCAGAAGGTGATCGGTCGGAATGCCAAGCTTGGCGCCAATCTCCTGAATCGGCTTCTTTTTGGCTTCGCGCGCAATCTCGATGTCGGATTTATAGCTCATTTTGGGTCCTCATGCTGTCCGCAGGGCGGGGGGTCTGGTATCGGCTATACCGAGTTTGGCGCCCCATACAGTACGCGAATCCGACACATCCCGCCTCGCTTGCGGCGGCATGCCGCAGTCTGGTTTCCGATGCGAAACGGCGGTTCCCCGGCTGGCCTCTCAACCCGCCTCGTCAAAGAGCGGCATCACCCCCCGCCAGACCGGCTGATCGGGGATATGAAGACGCAGGCACTCCCCCACCGCCAACCGGCCTTCGCGCTCGACCCAGGCCGTCACGCCGCGCCGCCCCTTCGCGGCCTGTTTGAACGCCTTGCCAAAGCCGGGATGCACCCCCTCGATCACCTTGGCAGGCAAATGACAGGGGCGGTTTTCCATATCCACCACCAAGGTCACCCCATCCGGCCCCTGAAGCCGCGAAGACGGCGGCAGATGGGTGAAATCCGCCAATCCCTCAACCACGATCGACGCCCCGACCCAGGCCGGCTCTATCCGCTCCAGCCCCATCTCGGCGGCGATCAAGGCCAGTTCCTCGGCGCTCAGAATGGAAAACTGCCGCACATTACGGATCGGGGTATTGCGCGGATGCTGCGACAGGACCCGGCTGCAGGACGGCCGCGTCAGCCCGCCATGCTCTTCGCCCCTCACCCCGTCAAAACCGACAGCGATCTCCTGCAACGGTTCAGACTCAAGCGAGACCTCGCGATCTGCCACCCGGCCAAGCCATGTGATCCGGCCCGAAAAATCCGTTGGCATCAGTGCGGGCATGCCCACCCTCCCAGATTGACTGAACTCATATTTCTTCTTGGCAAAAATACTCGCCCCGCAGGGTCGCCCACAACCCGCTTCAAACGGTGAGCGTGAAAAACAGCCGCCGGAACGGGAACAGTACCGTGCCATCGGCGCGCACCGGATAGGCCGCCATCATCACCTCTTCATAGCGGCGGATAACATCGGCCTTTTCCCCGGCATCAAGCGCGGCAAGGACCGGGCGCGCATAGGTGCTCTCGGTATAACGGCGCACCGGATGGCTGCCGGGTTCGGCTGTGAGGCGCTGATAATAATCGGTTTCCCACAGTCGGAACTGACCAAGCGGCGCCAGCAATTCCTCGTATTTCACCGGCGCCATGACACCGGGCGTGCCCATCTTTTCGACCCGTCCGGGAAACAGCTCTTCCACCAGGCTAAGCCAGACCCGATGCGACGGCGCCTTGTTCTGATGCGGCATCTGAACCGCGAGCGTGCCGCCCTTGCCCAGCATCCGTGCCAGCCGTGGCATCACGGCCTCATGCCCGCCGACCCAATGCAGGGCCGCGTTGGAAAAGATAAGCCCCGGCGCGCGCCTCGGGTGCCAGTCGTTGAAATCCGCCTGTTGCAGTGAATCATACACATTCGCCGCCCGCGCCTTTTCAAGCATCGCGGGGGACCCATCGACGCCGATCACCGTGCGCGCACTCGCCCGCGCTTTCAGCGCCTCGCCCATGACTCCATTGCCACAGCCAAGATCGACGATATCACCGGCCCCCATCTGCCCGACCGCATTCAGCAGGTCGAGAGCGGGGCGCAAACGCTGATCCCGGAACCTTGCATAGGCCCCGGGATTCCAATCTGCTTTTCCGGAAAGACCGCTCACGTTGACGGCTCAGGCTCCAGCCCGCCATCGCCAGGTGACGATTTGGGCTTGGTCTTGGGTATGGCCGTGACCGAAGGTTTGCTGCTTTCGGCGCTGCCGTCGGTGTCGTCGTCATCCGCCGCAGGCGGCTCGCCGCGCAGCACGCGTTTGATTTCGTCACCGGTCAGGGTTTCGTATTCCAATAGCCCCTGAGCAAGGCGTTCCCATTCGTCGCGGCTATCGGTCAGGATCTTCTTCGCCCGCAGATAGGCCTCGTCGATAAGGCGCTTCACCTCGTCTTCGATAAGCTCCTTGGTATGCGCAGAGATCGAGAACCCGCCGGCGCCATTGCCCATATAGCCCTCATGCGCCTGCTCGTAATCGACATTGCCGACCTTGTCGGACATGCCCCACCGCATCACCATGGCGCGGGCCAGGCCGCTGGCTTGCTGGATATCCCCGGCCGGTCCGTTGCTGACATCATCCTCGCCATACTTGAGGATTTCGGCGGCCTTGCCGGCCATGGTCATGGCCAGCTTTTCCTCACACTCCGAACGGTGCCAGTTCAGGCGGTCGATTTCAGGAAGGCTGACCACCATGCCAAGCGCCCCGCCGCGCGGGATGATCGTGGCCTTGTAGACCGGATCACATTTCGGCAGGGCAAGCCCGACCACCGCATGGCCGGCCTCGTGATAGGCGGTCTTTTCCTTCTGGTCGTCGGTCAGAACCATCGACCGGCGCTCGGCGCCCATCATCACCTTGTCCTTGGCGTTCTCGAAATCGACCATGGTGACAAACCGGCGCCCGACACGGGCAGCGGTCAGCGCCGCCTCGTTGACGAGGTTGGCCAGATCGGCCCCCGAGAAACCGGGCGTCCCGCGCGCAATCAGGCGCAGGTCGACATCCGGGCCAAGCGGAGTTTTGCGCGCATGCACGCCAAGAATCTTCTCACGGCCCTTGATATCGGGGTTGGGCACGGTGACCTGACGGTCAAAACGGCCCGGGCGCAGCAGGGCGGGGTCAAGCACATCCTTGCGGTTGGTCGCCGCGATGATGATCACGCCCTCATTGGCCTCGAACCCGTCCATTTCCACCAGAAGCTGGTTGAGGGTCTGTTCGCGCTCGTCATTGCCGCCGCCATAACCCGCGCCACGATGGCGGCCCACGGCGTCGATCTCGTCGATAAAGACGATACAGGGCGCGTTTTTCTTGGCCTGCTCGAACATGTCCCGCACGCGGCTTGCGCCGACACCGACGAACATTTCAACAAAGTCCGATCCCGAGATGGTGAAGAACGGCACGCCCGCCTCACCCGCAATCGCGCGCGCCAGCAGGGTTTTACCGGTGCCCGGAGGGCCGACAAGCAGCGCGCCCTTGGGGATCTTGCCCCCGAGGCGGCTGAATTTCTGCGGATTGCGCAGGAATTCGACGATCTCTTCAAGCTCTTCCTTGGCCTCGTCGATCCCGGCAACATCGTCAAAGGTCACCCGGCCATGCTTTTCGGTCAACATCTTGGCCTTGGATTTGCCAAAGCCCATGGCGCCGCCCTTGCCGCCCCCCTGCATGCGGTTCATGAAATAAATCCACACCCCGATCAGCAGGAGGAAAGGCAGCAGCGACACCAGAAAGGTCTGGAACCCGGACTGTTCCTGGCTCTCGGCCTTGACCGGAATACCCTCGTCGATCAGACGCTGGGTGATCTCGGCATCCTCGGGTTTGATCGCGGCGTAATCGGTGCCGTCGGTGGTGCGATAGCGCACCGTTTCGCCATCCAGGGTCACCTGGCTTACCGATCCGTCCTCGACCGCAGCCACAAACTCGGAATAGGACACGGATCTGCTTTGCAGCGTATTGCCAGAGCCACTGAACAGGTTGAACAGCGCCAGGATCAACAGGAACAACACCAGCCAGAAGGCGATATTTCTTGCGTTACCCAAGGAATCTCTCCTCAAAATTCGGTTGTCCTGCACCTATCACAGGACCCACACCTCTTAAATAGAGATCACGCCTGTATCTTCAATGAGATAATAGCGCTTTGTGAAACTCTTCCTCGCCGCGCATCGCCTTGATCGACCATCCATTGGCCCAGCCCAAAAGCGGTGCCCCCAGCAATTCATCGCCCCGCCAGACCCCCGGCAGGGCCAGGGCCGATGCGCGCGGGACTCCGCCGAGCCGCCAATCCGGACAGGCACGCAGGCCCGCTTCGCCGAGGGCGGCAAGCTCGGCCCCCGCGATATCGGGGCCTTGCTCCACATACCAGCGCCCGTCCCAGACCCCGTCAACCGGCACACGCAGACCGGCCACGGCGTTGAATTCGCGGCTCAGGCGCACGTCGTCGGCGGTCACACTCAGCAGGCAGCCCTGCAAGGTCATGCCCCGCCCGTCGCGCGCAGCGGCAAGCAACGCCTCCATCGCCCGACCGCGCGGCACGTAATCCGCACCGCTGATCCAGCCGAGCATGGCTTGCAGCAACCGGCGCGCGACCTCCGGGCGCAGACGCTCAAACCCGGCGCGCCCAAGGATCAGGTCGCCCTGTTCAAACCGCAGGTTTTCCCGTGCGGCATCAATTACATACCCATAAAGCGTATCGCGCACATCGGCCATTTTGCGCGCAACATCGGCAAGGCCCCCGGCGCTTATTCCCAACGGTTCCAGCGCCACAAGGGCGGCGCGTGCCCGCACCCTTGCATAGGCGGTATCCTCGTTGCTGGGATCATCCACCCAACCCTGCCCGCGCGCGCGCAGCATGTCGCGCAGCGTCTCGCGCGTCAGGCCAAGCATGGGCCGGTGAAACCGCACATCGCCCTGTTGCCATTGCGTGCGCATCGCCGAAAGCCCGTCAACACCCGCCCCACGCGCCAGCCGCATCAGAAAGGTCTCGGCCTGATCGTCGGCGGTATGGCCGATGGCGATATCACCGATCCCCTGCGCCTTGGCCCATTCGGCCATCAGGCTATAACGCGCGCGCCGGGCCTGATCGGGCAGGTTGCCCTGTTGATCCCAATCGCGCCATGTCAGGGTTTCGTGAACAATTCCGCGCCCGGCGCAAATCCGCGCAACCTCTTTGGCCTCACCTGCGGCTTCGGGGCGCAGGCCATGATCAACGGTGACCGCAAACACCTCTGGCCCGCCGTTTTCACGCCATTCATCCACAAGCAGCAACAGCGCCAGCGAATCGCTGCCGCCCGAAACCGCGACACCAAGGCGGCGCGGCGGCTTGGGGTGAAAATGCCCGGCGATCCGGTGCCAAAGAGCGGTCGTGTCTTGCGTCACTGACAGCCCAGGTTGCTCATCTCGCCCTGCGCCGATTGTACCGCCGCAGATTGCGGGTAGCGTGCCGCGACCTGTCCCAGGGTGACACAGGCCTCATCGCTTTGCCCCAGACGCCCGAGCGAGCGCCCCAGACGATATAGGGCCTCGGGCGCCTCAGACCCGTTCGGATCGGCGCTGAAGGTTTCAAGATAGGCGCGTGCCGCGTCGCTTTGCTGGTTCGCCGCCTCCAGGGCTTCGCCGCGCATCAGCCCCGCGCGCCCCGAGAGAGGGCCGCCGGGATAGGCCGACTGAAACGCCGCGAACTGTGCGGCGGCCTCGGCATATTGTCCGGCCGCAAGTGCCGCTTCGGCGCGCTCGAAATCGGCCTTCTCGCCAACGGCAAGCTGCGGCGCGCCGGTCGGTTCCGGCACGGTGACAAAACCGCCACCGCCGCCGGTGATCGGCTCAATTCCGCCAAGGGTGCTGCCGGGCTCTAACGTACCGACATCACAGGCCTCGTCCATCTCACACAGGCGGAATTCGAGGTCGCCGACGCGATTGGTGCCATCCGTGACCACCCGGTCAATACGAAACTCAAGCTCTTCGGTCTTCTTGGTCAGACGCTGAACCTCGCTTTCGATCGCGTTGACGCGATCCACGAGCGAGCCGCCTGCGCCAAGTTGCCCGGCTGATCCGGTCGTGCTCAGCTCGCGCTTGAGCTTTTGCAGCTCGACGAACAGCACCGAAAGCTCTTGCCGGATATCGGCAAGCGTCTCGCCGGATTGCGCCTGCGCCCCAACGGGGCCCAGAAGCGCAACACAGACCAGTAGTTTGACAAAATGGCGCATGCGACCCCCTTGGATTAGCTGCTCAGACCCGCGGCGATGACCGTGACCGCCCGGCGGTTCTGGGCATAACAGGCCTCGTTGCTGCAAATCTCGATCGGGCGTTCCTTGCCATAGCTAACCACCTTGAGGCGGTTAGCGGCAACGCCCTGGCTTACCAGGTATTCATGCGCGGCATTGGCACGGCGCGCACCAAGCGCGAGGTTGTATTCGCGCGTCCCCTGTTCGTCGGCATGACCTTCGATGATCGCGGTATACTCGGGGTTCGCCATCAGCCATTGCGCCTGACCGGCAAGAGTGGCTTGCGCCTCGTTGCCAAGGGTGGACTGGTCCACCGCAAACAGAACCCGGTCGCCCACGGTCTGCTGGAAATAGGCCGGCGATCTCGGGTCCTGCGCCGATCCGCCATAACCGCCGCCATTGAGGTCAACCGTATTGGCATCGCCAAACCGGTCCGGGTTGGTACAGGCCGCCAGAGCGAGCCCCGCACAAAGGATAAGTGTCTTGCTCAGATAGGTCATTTTTGCCCCATTCATTATGTTCATGCCCTTGGCCCTTTTATCACAGCCCGCGCCCCAAGGAAACGCGGGCCGCTCGGCTTAATTTTGCAGCGGCGACCACGACGGGTCACTTGCCCCGGTCGAGGTCTGAATCTGCTTGAGATTGCGCCCGGTGATGTCCACCGAATAAAGACTTGCCTGCCCCTGCGCCCCCTGGGTTTCGCGGGTGAACATGATCACCCGGCCATTGGGGGCCCATGTCGGGCCCTCATCCAGGAACGATGCCGTCAACAGGCGCTCTTCGCTGCCATCGGTACGCATCACCCCGATATGAAAGCGGCCCTTGGATTGCTTGGTAAAGGCGATCAGGTCGCCGCGCGGCGACCAGACCGGCGTGCCATAGCGCCCCTGACCAAAGCTGATCCGGCGCGCCTCGCCGCCATTGGCCGACATCACATAGAGTTGCGGCGTGCCGGAGCGGTCGCTTTCAAACACGATCTGTGTTCCGTCGGGGCTAAAGCTTGGGGCGGTTTCAATCGACGGAGCATTGGTAAGGCGCGCACTTGCGCCGCTATTGACGTCCATCCTGAAGATATCGCTGTTGCCGTTCTGGGTCAGCGAATAGACCACCGTGTTGCCATCCGGGCCAAAGCGCGGCGCAAAGCTCATGGTTCCGGGCTGGGTCTCAAGCGCGCGACGCCCGACACTGGCCACATCCAAAAGATAAATCCGCGGAAAGCCGGTTTCATAGCTGGTATAAAGCACCCGGTCGCCGGTCGGCGAGAACCGCGGCGCCAGAACGATGCTTGAACTGTCGGTCAGATAGCTG
>NZ_CAJXIP010000154.1 GCF_913054395.1 uncultured Roseovarius sp. | reverse complement strand
CGGAAATTCAGTTCCTGGCCTATCTGCACAATGCCGAGGATCAGATCAGGGGCGAGGCGGCGACGCTAAGCTTCTTTTCCGACGGGCAATATACCAACCCGATGGTGCTGCGGATTGCCGGGCTTGGCTATCAGAAAGGCTTTGGCGGACATTTCCACAATGACAACTCGGTTGCCGTGCTGCGCGATATTCCGGGGGTGATCCTTGCCGTGCCGTCGAACGGGGCGGATGCGGCGATGATGCTGCGCGAATGCGTGCGGCTGGCGCGCGAAGAGCAACGGGTGGTGGTGTTTCTTGAACCCATCGCGCTTTATCCGATGCGCGATCTGCACGAGACAAAGGACGGCGGCTGGATGCGGACCTATCCCGACCCGTCGCAAACTATTCCGCTGGGGCAGGTTGGCATTGAGGGCGACGGGGCCGATCTGGCCATCGTTACCTTTGGCAACGGGGTTTACCTGTCGCATCAGGCACTGCCACGGATCGCGGCGGCGGGGATCAAGGCGCGGATCGTTGACATGCGGTGGTTGTCGCCCTTGCCGGTGCAGGCCCTGAGCGACGCGGTGCAGGGATGCGCCAATGTGCTTATCGTGGACGAAACCCGCCACTCGGGCGGGGTGGCCGAGGCGCTGATGGCGCATTTCCACGAAACTGGCGTGCCGCGCCTGTCGCGCCTGACCGCCGAGGACAGTTTCATTGCCACCGGCCCGGCCTATGCCGCAACCATGCCGTCGGCGGACAGTATCGCGCAGGCCGCATTGGCACTGGTGGGGGAAAAGCCATGAAACGGGCCGTTCTGATCTGTCCCGGTCGCGGGACCTATAACAAGGCCGAGTTGGGCTATCTCGGGCGGTATTTCCCGGATCAGGGGTTGCTGGCCACCTTTGATGCACAGCGGGCCGATGCCGGGCAGGACAGCCTGATCGCACTGGATGGCGCGGGGCGGTTTTCGCTGTCACGGCATGGGCGCGGGGACAATGCGGCGGGGCTGATCTATGCCGCCGGATACGGGGATTTCCTGTCGGTCGACCGGGGGGCCTATGACATCGTTGCGGTGACGGGCAATTCTATGGGCTGGTACACCGCGCTTGCCTGTGGCGGCGCGCTGTCTGCACCCCAAGGGTTCCGGCTGGCGAATACCATGGGCACGCTGATGCAACGGGCGATGATTGGCGGGCAGGTGATTTACCCTTGGGTGGATGACGATTGGGTGCCCAAATTCGCCCGACGCGAAGCGTTGTTAAGCATCGTGGAGCACATCAATACGCTTGCCGACCATGTGCTGAGCCTGTCGATTGATCTGGGCGGGATGCTGGTTCTGGCGGGCAACGAGGCCGGGCTGACGGCGTTTGAAAAACAGGTTGACCCCGTGCAGGGCCGCTTTCCGATGCGATTGGGTAATCATGCGGCCTTCCATAGCCCGCTTCAGGCGCCGGTGGCGCAGGAGGGGCGTGTCGCGCTGGCCGATCTTGCGATGCGGCAGCCGGACCTTCCGCTTGTCGACGGGCGCGGGGCGATCTGGTGGCCACATGGCACCGATACAGGGGCCTTGTGGGACTATACGTTGGGCCATCAGGTGACCGAGCCCTACGATTTCACCCGTGCCATCACGGTGGCGGCGCGGGAATTTGCGCCGGATCTGTTCATCATCGCGGGGCCGGGGGCCACGCTGGGCGGGGCGGTGGTGCAATCGCTGATCCGTGCGCAATGGCGTGGGCTATGCGACAAATCGCAATTCAAACAACAACAGGCAACGCGCCCGCTGCTTTTGTCCATGGGCATGGACGACCAGCGCGCGCAAGTAACATGAGGAAACGTAATGACTTATTCTGATATTCTGAGCGCTTCGGGGCTGCCCTTGTCCGACCTGACGGGGGGCACGCTGGCGGTGCAGA
Source organism: uncultured Roseovarius sp. (assembly GCF_913054395.1). Classification (GTDB taxonomy): domain Bacteria; phylum Pseudomonadota; class Alphaproteobacteria; order Rhodobacterales; family Rhodobacteraceae; genus Roseovarius. Next base: position 5,433 of record NZ_CAJXIP010000154.1, on the reverse strand, counting down.
CGCCGGTGGATGGGACGGAAATCGCGCGGCTTGCCTGCCACACGCCCACTGAGGCCGACGCGATGATCGACAAGGCACATGAGGCGTTTCTGGCCTGGCGCAAGATGCCCGCCCCGCGCCGGGGCGAATTCGTCCGCCTGCTGGGCGAAGAGTTGCGCCGGGAAAAGGACGCTCTGGGTGCGCTGGTGACGCTGGAGTGCGGGAAAATCCTGCAAGAGGGGCTTGGCGAAGTTCAGGAGATGATCGACATCTGCGATTTTGCGGTGGGGCTGTCGCGGCAGCTTTATGGGTTGACCATTGCCTCGGAACGGCCCGGCCATGCGATGCGCGAAACCTGGCATCCCATGGGGGTGTGCGGGGTGATCACGGCGTTCAACTTTCCGGTGGCACCGTGGTGCTGGAACGCCGCGCTGGCGCTGGTTTGCGGCGATCCGGTGATCTGGAAGCCTTCGGAAAAGACGCCGCTGACAGCGCTGGCCGTGCAGAAGATCTGCGAGCGCGTGGCCGATGCCTTTGGGTCGGATGCGCCGGATGGGCTGACGCAGGTGCTTATTGGCGAGCGCGAACTGGGGCAGACGCTGACGGCGAACCGCAAGGTGGCGATTGTTTCGGCGACCGGCTCGGTTCCGATGGGGCGCGCAGTGGCGGCGGATATGGCCAAACGGCTGGGCCGCAGCATCCTTGAGCTGGGCGGCAACAACGCGATGATCGTTGCGCCCTCGGCCGATCTGGAAATGGCATTGCGGGCCATCGTGTTTTCCGCCGTGGGCACGGCGGGGCAACGCTGCACCAGCCTGCGGCGGCTGATCGTGCATGAGGATGTGTATGACGCGCTGATCCCCCGGTTGATCAAGGCCTATGAGGGCCTGCCGATTGGCGATCCGTTGCAGGCGGGCACCTTGGTTGGCCCGCTGATCGACACTTCCGCCGCCGAGGCGATGGGGCGGGCCCTGGAACAGGCGCGGGGCGAAGGCGGCACGGTGCATGGCGGCGGCAAGGCGCTGGCCGACAGCCATTCCGGCGCGGCCTATGTGCATCCCGCGATCGTGGAAATGCCCGCGCAGACCGCGATCATGCATCACGAGACCTTTGCCCCGATCCTTTATGTGGTGAAATATGGCGAGCTGGATCAGGCCATCGAAATGCAGAACGCCGTGCCGCAGGGGCTGAGCTCGTGCATCTTTTCCACCGACGTGCGGGAAACCGAGGAATTCCTTTCGGCTGTCGGATCGGATTGTGGCATCGCCAATGTGAATATTGGCCCGTCCGGGGCCGAGATCGGCGGGGCGTTCGGCGGAGAGAAGGAAACCGGCGGCGGGCGCGAAAGCGGCTCGGATGCGTGGAAGGGATACATGCGGCGGCAAACCAACACCGTCAATTACTCGCGCGAGCTACCACTGGCACAGGGGATCAAGTTTGACATCTGAGCACGATTGCGGGCTGTGGGGGCATAGCCTGCGCGACAAGGCCGATACCCCCACGCTGAACAGCGATCAGACCGCCGACATGGTCATCGTGGGGGGCGGGTTCACTGGTTGCGCCGCCGCGTTGGAAGCTGCCCGGCAAGGGGTGTCGGTCGTGCTGGTCGAGGCGAATGCGATTGGCTTTGGTGGTTCGGGCCGGAATGTGGGGCTGGTGAATGCGGGGCTTTGGCTGCCGCCTGAAACCATCGTCGCGCAGATGGGGCCGCAGGCCGGGCGCCGCCTTATCCGGCTTCTGGCCGCTGCCCCCGATCAGGTTTTCGATGTGATCGAACGCGAGGGGATCGCCTGCGAGGCGGTGCGCCAAGGCACGCTGCATCTGGCCCACGCCCCGGCAGGGCTGCGCGATTTGCAGGACCGGCATCGGCAGGCCGAGGCCTTTGGCCTGCGCACCGAGCTTTTGGATGCGGCGGAAACCCGGCGGCGGACGGGAACGGATGCCTATCACGGGGCGCTGTTCCATCCGGGTGCCGGAACGGTGCAGCCGCTCGCCTATTGCCACGGGCTTGCCCGCGCAGCGATGCGTGCGGGCGCGCGTTTGTTCACTCACAGTCCGGCGCAGGCGATTGCCCGGGTCGGGGCGGGTTGGCAGGTCACGGCCAATGGGCACAGGATCACGGCATCGCGCTTGTTGATGGCGGTCAATGCCTATCCCCAGGCCGGGGCAGTCGCGCAAACCCCGCGCTGTACGCCGGTGTTTTTTAGCCAGTTCGCAACCGACCCGTTACCGGAAAAGACATTGCAAACACTTCTGCCGGGGCAGGAGGGGTGCTGGGATACCGGGTTGGTCATGACCTCGGTCCGGCGGGATCAGGCCGGGCGGCTGATCCTTGGCACGATGGGCAATATCCGGGGGATCGGCGGGGCGGTTCACGAAGGCTGGATGCGCCGGGAATTGCGGCGCCTCTATCCGGCGCTTGCCGATATTCCGTTTGAACACGCGTGGGCGGGCCGGATTGCGATGACCCGCGATCATGTTCCCAAGATCCAGCGGCTTGGCCCGAACGCCCTGACGGTTTTTGGGTATTCCGGGCGGGGCATCGGGCCGGGCACGGTGTTCGGTACGGCTGCGGTGCGGGCGCTCTTGTCGGGCGATGAGGCCTGCCTGCCGTTGCCAGCCATTGCGGGGTACAGCGAATGGCTCCCTTCGGCGCGGGCTGCGGTTTTTGAGGCCGGGGCGATTGGCCTGCACGGTCTTCGGGGGCGAAGACCGGTCAAAGTTGGGCCATGATGCGGGCAGCGGTCCCCCGCTTCCCTTCAATAACTAGGCGGTGAAATCGCGCTGATAATTTCAGCTTTGGTGGACCCTGCATTGCGGAATCGGTGAAACTCGCGGCTGTCAAAATAATAGCCGTCACCTTTCTTCAGGACGCGCGTTGATTCCCCAACGGTCAACTCGACCTCGCCGGACATCACATAGCCCGCTTCCTGCGCAACATGAGTCAGCATTTCGCCGCTATGCGCAGGACTGGTTGCCGCCGATCGGCCCGTCTCCTGTTCGCGAGACATTGCACCGTGGCATTCCCCGCGAGATGGATGAGCACGACATCGCGCGGGTCATCAAAGCCTATGACCAGGCCGCGCGGCGGTGCGAGGAAGGCGGGCTTGACGGGATCGAAACGCTTGCCGCCGGGCACATTATCGGACAGTTCCTGTCACCCAAGACCAACCACCGCACGGACCGGTTTGGCGGCTCGCTGGAAAACCGGGTGCGCTTTGCGTTGATGGTACATGAGGAAATCCGCCGCAATGTCAGCGACGGTTTCATCGTCGGCATGCGCTATGTGGTGGACGAGGGCATTGACGGTGAGTTGTCGGCGGAAGAATGCCTTGCGGCGGCACAGATTCTTGAACGAGAAGGCGCGGTCGACTTTTTCAATGCGCTGTTCGGCTCGATGGATACCTCGCGGTCGCTGTCGGAAGAGGTGTTCCCCGGTATGGGCATGCCTGCCGCGCCATGGGTCGCGGCGGTCGGTCTGTTCAAACGCGCGGTGAACCTGCCGGTTTTCCACGCGGCGAAATTGTCCGACATGGCCTCGGCGCGCTTTGCCGTCTCCGAGGGGCATGTGGATATGGCCGGGCTGACCCGTCCGCATATCACGGACCCGCATATGGTGGCCAAGCTGATGCGCGGGGAAGAGCACCGGATCAGGCCTTGCGTCGGGGACGTTCTGATCTGGGACAACACGGGCCGACATCCGGCGCTGCTGGCCGCGCAGGTCGCGCAGGCGGAAGGGGCCAATGTGCGCCTGACGACCATTGATGTGAATATCGGTCAGGATCTTGTCTATCCGGAGTCGACGCGCTGGCACAAAGAGTTTGCAAAGTCCGGCCTGCGCCCCGAGGGCAACCTGCGGCTGACCGGCGTCACCCGCAAGGGCAACAAGCTTGAGGCGACTTTGATGAACGAGCTGACCCATGACATCGAACGGCAGATCTATGATCAGGTGATTGTCGAAATGGGCACGATACCGATGAACGAGCTGTTTGATGAGCTTCGCGGGCAGTCGGCCAATGACGGGGTCACCGACCTTCACGCGCTCAAGAATCTCGAACCCCAGCCCCGAAGAGGCAAGGGGTATGAGTTGCACCGTATTGGCGATGCCCAGTCGTCACGCAATATCCACGCTGCGGTTTACGATGCGTTGCGCCTTTGTTCGGTGGCTTAGGCCAGATTTCGGGCAAACGCCGAACGCAGTAGTTTAATCCCGGCGGGCGCGACAGAAAGGGCCTTCCGCGCCGTGAGGTGACCGGGCAGGGACGTCATGGAATGAGGCGTTCCGGCGAATGCTCGCGTGGTTTCCGCAATTGCCTAGAAGTTGGGCGAATAGCTGAAAAATCCATCTCATACTGATTTGTCCGTGTAAAATCGTTGAACGAGCTTGCAGTGAATCCGGATTGCGATAGCCAGATGAAATGATGCAAAAGCTGACAGTTGTGGTGGTTGAAGAAGATCGTGATCGCGCGCTCGCGATTGTTGACGCCCTTAGCGATGCGCAAGACTGCGACGTTTTCGTTATTGGCAATTCCAGCGGTCTTGCGCGCAAAATCGCGTCCCATTCGCCTGACATCGTTCTGATCGACATTGATAATCCCACGCGGGACATGATGGAGGAATTGACTTTGGCGTCTGGTCCTCTTGACCGCCCTGTTGCCATGTTTGTGTCGGGCCAGGCCGGGGGTCTCGCGCAGGCCGCGATCGAAGCCGGCGTGTCGGCATATGTTGTCGACGGGTTGTCGCCCGCGCGGATCAAGCCGGTGATGGATACGGCCATCGCGCGGTTTCGCATGGTGCGGCAGATGCGCAACGAACTGGCCGAAACGCGCCGCGCACTGGAAGAGCGCAAGGTGATCGATCGTGCCAAGGGCCTTTTGATGAAGGCCAAGGGGATAGACGAAGATGCCGCTTATGCACTTTTGCGCAAAGCGGCGATGGATCAGGGCCGCCGCGTCGCAGATGTCGCCGAAGCACTTGTGACCGCATCGGGATTGCTGGGATGAGAGTTGTCACGATTTCTGTCGCCTACATCCCGCTGATTGACGCCGCACCGCTTATCATGGCGCAAGAGATGGGGTTTGCGGCGGACGAAGGCATCGCGCTGAATTTGATCGCGGCGCCCTCTTGGTCTTCGGTGCGTGACATGCTGGCTTTTGGACGTGTTGACGCCGCGCATATGCTGTCACCGGTTCCCGTTGCCATGGCGATGGGGCTGGGCGGCGTGACCACCGCGATATCCGCTGTGTCGGTGCTGTCGGTCAATGGAAACGTGATCGGGGTCAGCCGGGCCGTCGAGGATCGGTTGCGCGCGGATGGGTTCGACTTTGACTTTAAAGACCCGCGACGCGCGGCTGCGGCGCTGTCCAAGGGCCGCGAAGGGCCGCTCAGGTTCGGTGTGCCATTCCCATTTTCCATGCATGTCGCGCTGTTGCGTTACTGGGCAGGGGCGACAGA
>NZ_CAJXIP010000153.1 GCF_913054395.1 uncultured Roseovarius sp. | reverse complement strand
CCGGAGGCGGCGACCTGCCGGACCGGCGCCGGACTTTTGCCGCGGCGCTGCGAAAGTTCAACCAATTGGTTGAATATGGCCAAACCGCCCAATCGGCGTGAAACCGGCCTGCGGCGGAATCGCGCGCGGCTTTCATCTTTCAAAAAATACTCAATAAAACAGCGTCTTGAGGCCCTTTCTGCCACCCCGGCCCGGTGCTTGACTCGGACGCGCCCCGCGCTTAGCAAAGGCGCAACCGAATTGAGGGGCAACGGCGTGACAGATCCCGATCAGGCAGAGCGACTTGCGCAGCTTGAGGCGAGGATCAACCGGCTCAAGGCCAAGGACGCGCCGAAGTCCCATCAGGAGGAACATTATTCCCAGGCAAATCTGGCTTGGCGGATGGTGATCGAACTTGTGGCCGGTCTCTTGATCGGTTTCGGCATGGGGTACGGGCTCGACAGCCTGTTCGGGACACTCCCGATCTTCCTTGTGCTCTTTACATTGCTGGGTCTGGCGGCCGGCGTCAAAACGATGATGCGAAGTGCCGCCGAACTACAGCAAAAGAACATGGCCGATACGGCTGACGGAAATGCGCCCGAAAAGGGTGCGGATGAGAGGGCAAAAAATGGCGACTGAAACGCATGGTGCCGATCAAGGCGGTCTTGTTTTCCACCCGATGGATCAGTTCATCGTCAAGCCGCTGTTCGGCGACGGGCCGGTTGGTCTGTTCACGCTGACCAACGTGACCTTGTGGATGGCGCTGACCGTTCTGGCGATCTTTGCGCTTCTGGTTCTGGGCACCTCCGGGCGCGCCACGATCCCGAGCCGGGTTCAGTCGGTTGCCGAGCTGGTCTATGACTTCATCCGCAAGATGGTCGAGGATGTCGCAGGCAAGGACGCGCTTGTGTTCTTCCCTTATATCATGACGCTGTTCCTGTTCATTCTCTTCGCCAACTTCCTCGGCCTGTTGCCGATGGCCTTCACCACCACAAGCCATATCGCGGTGACGGCGGTGATGGCGGTGATGGTGTTCCTGACGGTGACCATCGTCGGTTTCGTCAAGCATGGCTTTGGCTTTCTCGGCCTGTTCTGGGTCAGCTCTGCGCCGCTGGCGCTGCGCCCGGTACTGGCGCTGATCGAGGTCATTTCCTACTTCGTGCGCCCCGTCAGCCACTCCATTCGTCTTGCCGGTAACATGATGGCCGGTCACGCCGTGGTCAAAGTATTCGCGGCCTTCGCGCCGATGATCCTGATCTCGACCGGTATCGGCCTCGTGGTGACGCCGCTTTCCATCCTGGCGATCTCGACGATCTATGCGCTCGAGGTGCTTGTGGCCTTCATCCAGGCCTATGTCTTTACCATCCTGACTTGTGTCTATCTCAAGGATGCGCTGCATCCGAGCCACTAAGGGAACGGTGGGGTTCACCCACCCTGCGAATAAACCGGCAGGTCTGATCCTGCCGCGAAACGACGGCGGGTTCGCCTGCCTCACGACCGACTGATCAATGCCAATTCCAACGTAAGGAGAAATCACATGGAAGGCGATATCGTACAAATGGGTGCCTACATCGGCGCAGGTCTCGCATGCACAGGCATGGGTGGCGCGGCTCTTGGTGTGGGTCACGTGGCCGGCAACTTCCTTTCGGGCGCTCTGCGTAACCCTTCGGCCGCTGCTGGCCAGACCGCGACACTGTTCATCGGTATCGCATTTGCCGAAGCTCTGGGGATCTTCTCGTTCCTCGTTGCTCTTCTGCTTATGTTCGCTGTCTAAGTCTCTCGGGTAGCTGATCCTTTCGACCGGGGGGCGGGGCAATGGCTCTGCCGCCCGGTGACACGGAACTTTCCCTTAGGAGGACGACATGGCAAGCGAAACGCACAACGCCGCTGACGCCGCCGCATCCGCGCCGGGGTTGCCGCAGCTGAATTTCGATCACTTCGGCAACCAGATTTTCTGGCTTCTGGTCACGCTCGTCGTGATCTATTTTGTCCTGTCGCGCGTTGCGCTGCCGCGGATTGCGGCTGTGCTGGCAGAGCGTCAAGGCACCATCACCAATGACCTTGCCGCCGCCGAAGACCTCAAGGCCAAGGCCGTCGAGGCCGAAGAGGCGTACAACAAGGCGCTGGCCGATGCCCGCTCCGAGGCGCAGACCATCGTCAACGCCGCCAAGGCCGAGATCAAGGCCGATCTGGACAAGGCCATTGCCAAGGCCGATGCCGAGATCGCTGCGAAAACAGCCGAAGGCGAAAAGAAAATCGCCGAGATCCGCGCCAACGCTCTGGTGAGTGTCAAGGAAGTCGCCAACGACACCACTGGTGAAATTGTTACCGCTCTTGGTGGCAAGGCCGACAAGCGCACCGTAACTGCGGCTGTGACCGCCCGGATGAAAGGGTAATCGCATGCGGAAACTTCTAGCAACTCTGGCTGCTGCCACACTCGCCAGCCCTGCGCTGGCGGCATCGGGGCCTTTTGTCTCGCTGGCGAATACCAACTTTATCGTTCTGATCTCTTTTCTGATCTTTGTCGGCTTCCTTCTGTACCTCAAGGTGCCGGGCATGCTTGGCAAGAAGCTTGATGAACGTGCCGAGGGTATCAAGGCCGAGCTTGATGAAGCGCGCTCTTTGCGTGAAGAGGCACAGACCCTGCTTGCAAGCTATGAGCGCAAGCAGAAAGAGGTTCAGGAACAGGCCGACCGTATCGTCGCCCATGCCAAGGAAGAAGCGGCCGTTGCGGCCGAAGAAGCCAAGGCAGACCTGAAGGACTCGATCGCGCGCCGTCTTCAGTCCGCTGAAGATCAGATCGGCTCTGCCGAGGCCCGTGCCATCCGCGAAGTCCGCGACCAGGCGGTCAGCATTGCGGTTGCGGCGGCCAAGGACGTCATCGCCAAACAGATGACAGCCGCGCAAGGCAATACTCTGATCGAGGACTCGATTGCCGAGGTCAACGCCAAGCTGCACTAAGTGCCGCACAGAACATTGCAAAGGCCCGGACCGGAAACGGACCGGGCCTTTTCGCTTTCAGGCGGGTATTTCGGTTTGTTTGTGATCACAAAACGGCGCGCATTCCTGTCTCTTCCCATGCCGAGTGCGGATGCGCCGCCCTTGCGTCAAGCAGGGCAGGGCCGAGTCGCAGGGTGATGTCATGCCTTTATGTGATCACACGATAATTTACGTGATCACAAAGCGCAAAATTTTGCGGCCAATTGCCCCCAATCCGCGTTTTTATAGCGCAAATGGGTGACATCGACGCTAAAACATTTCACAAAGGGACAACTCGCGTCGATGCTTGCGCCGCGCTTGCCATATGCATGAAGGAGATCATCCATGGCTGACACCAAACCGGTTGAACGCCCGCTTTCCCCGCACCTGCAAATCTATCGCCCACAGTTGACCTCGATCACTTCGATCCTGACCCGGATCACCGGCAACGGTCTTATCGTGGCGGTGCTGTTGATTGTCTGGTGGCTTTTGGCGGCCTCGACGTCGGATGCCTATTTCGCCGTTGCAAATGCAGTCGTCACATCCTGGTTCGGCAAGCTGATCTTCACGCTCTCGCTCTGGGCGGTCTGGTACCACTACCTGGCCGGGCTGCGGCATTTCTATTTCGATGCCGGCAAGGGCATGGATATCCCCACCGCGGAAAAGCTTGGCTGGGGTTTGATCATCGGGTCGGTTGTTCTGACCGTCATCACCCTTTTGCTGGTCTGAGGAGGCTGTCATGCGTTATCTGACCGATCGTAAACGTGCCGAGGGAAAAGGCGCCTCGGGTACCGGCACCGAACATTTCTGGCATATGAAGGTCAGCGGTGTTGGCCTTGCCATCATCGTGCCGACCTTTCTGGTGCTGTTTGGCCGCGCTCTTGGCGGCACCCGCCAAGAGGTGACCGAGGCTTTCGCACATCCGTTTCTGGCCATTCTGACCGGGCTTGTCCTGTTCGTGGGCCTGCGCCATTTCCAGAATGGCGCGCAGACGATGATTGAAGATTATAGCAAGGGCACCACGCGACGGGCCCTGATCATTGCCGTGACAGCACTATGTTACGGGCTGACCGCAACCGGGCTTTTCGCCCTTGCCAAGATCGCGCTTTGAGGAATTGACCATGGCCGCTTACGAATACGAGACACATGATTATGACGTCGTTGTAGTGGGGGCCGGGGGCGCCGGTCTGCGCGCGACCCTGGGGATGGCCGAACAGGGGCTTCGCACCGCCTGTGTGACCAAGGTTTTCCCGACCCGGAGCCATACCGTCGCGGCACAGGGCGGTATTGCCGCGAGCCTTGGCAACATGGGCCCCGACAGCTGGCAGTGGCATATGTATGACACGGTCAAGGGCTCTGACTGGCTTGGCGATACCGACGCGATGGAATACCTCGCCCGCGAAGCGCCCAAGGCGGTTTACGAGCTTGAGCATTACGGCGTGCCGTTTTCGCGCACCGAAGAGGGCAAGATCTATCAGCGCCCGTTCGGTGGCCATACCACCGAATTCGGTGAAGGCCCCCCGGTGCAGCGCACCTGCGCCGCCGCCGACCGCACCGGCCACGCCATTCTGCACACGCTTTATGGCCAGAGCCTCAAGAATAACGCGGAATTCTATATCGAGTATTTCGCAATTGACCTGATCATGTCGGATGACGGCGCCTGTACCGGCGTTGTCTGCTGGAAGCTGGACGATGGCACGATCCATGTGTTCAACGCCAAGACCGTCGTTCTTGCCACGGGCGGCTATGGGCGTGCCTATTTCAGTGCCACATCGGCGCATACCTGCACCGGCGATGGTGGCGGGATGGTGGCGCGCGCGGGCTTGCCACTTCAGGACATGGAATTCGTGCAATTCCACCCGACCGGCATTTTCGGTGCCGGCTGCCTGATCACCGAGGGCGCGCGCGGCGAGGGCGGATACCTGACCAACTCCGAGGGTGAACGCTTTATGGAGCGCTATGCGCCCAACTATAAAGACCTTGCCCCGCGCGACTATGTCAGCCGCTGCATGACCATGGAAATCCGTGAAGGTCGGGGTGTGGGCGCCGATGGCGATCATATCCACCTGAACCTGAGCCACCTGCCGCCCGAGGCGCTCAAGCTGCGCCTGCCGGGGATTTCGGAAAGTGCGCGCATCTTCGCAGGTGTTGACGTCAACAAGGAACCGATTCCGGTCCTGCCGACGGTGCATTACAACATGGGCGGCATCCCGACCAACTATTGGGGCGAGGTTCTGAACCCGACCAAGAAAGACCCGACCGCGATCGTGCCCGGCCTGATGGCCGTGGGCGAGGCGGGCTGTGCTTCGGTGCATGGCGCGAACCGTCTTGGATCGAACAGCCTTATCGACCTCGTGGTCTTTGGCCGCGCCGCCGCCATTCGCGCAGGCAAGGTGGTTGACCGTGAGGCTGCCGTTCCGGCGACTAACACCGCACAGGTCGACAAGGCACTTGATCGCTTCGACGGCCTGCGCAATGCCAAGGGCAGCGTGCCCACCGCCGAATTGCGGCTTGAGATGCAGAAAACCATGCAGGCCGATGCCGCCGTGTTTCGCACCTCGAAAACGCTGGCCGAAGGCGTTGAGAAGATGCAGGCGGTGGCCGCCAAGATGGATGACATCCAGGTCACCGACCGAAGCCTGGTGTGGAACAGCGACCTGATGGAAACGCTTGAGCTGACCAACCTGATGCCGAACGCGCTTGCCACGATCAACGGCGCAGAAGCCCGCAAGGAAAGCCGCGGCGCTCATGCACATGAGGATTTCAGCGCCCGCGACGACAAGAACTGGCGCGTGCACACCATCTCGCATGTCGATGGTGCCAAGGTTGATCTAACCTATCGCCCGATTGTCACCGATCCCCTCACCACAGAGGCCGAGGGCGGCATTTCCCTCAAGACGATTGCCCCGAAAGAGCGGACGTTCTGATGCGGCTTGCGCTGGCATCCGTGGCTCTGGTTGCCGTGACCGCCTGTGATGTCGCCAACGAGGCGGCTGATACGGTGGCGCGGGACCGGGCCAAAGGCGTTGTCAGCGGCGTGGTAGAAAACCGGTTTCCGGGCGTGAACGCCGCCCCGGTCACCGATTGCATAATCGACGCGGCTTCGGCCCGCGAGATCATATCCATCGCCGGGGCAAGCGTGACCGGCGTGACCCAATCCACGGTGGAACAGGTGGTGGAGATCGCCAGCCGCCCCGATGCCGTGACATGTATTGCCCAAAACAGCCTGACCTCGCTGGCTGGCTGAGAAGGAGTAGACGAGATGGTTCAATTCAGACTTCCGAAAAACTCGCGCATGGTGACGGGTAAGACCTGGCCCAAGCCCGAGGGGGCCACCAACCTGCGCAAGTTCCAGATTTACCGCTGGTCGCCGGATGATGGCAAAAACCCAAGCGTCGACACCTATTTCGTCGATATGGATACCTGTGGGCCGATGATCCTGGACGCGCTGATCAAGATCAAGAACGAGATTGATCCGACGCTGACCTTCCGGCGCTCTTGTCGTGAGGGGATCTGTGGATCCTGCGCGATGAACATCGGCGGGATCAATACGCTGGCCTGTATCTACGGGCTGGATGAGGTCAAGGGCGACGTCAAGATCTACCCGCTGCCGCATATGCCGGTGGTCAAGGATCTGATCCCCGACCTGACCCATTTCTACGCCCAGCATGCCTCGATCATGCCCTGGCTCGAAACCAAGACCAACCGCCCCGCCAAGGAGTGGAAACAATCCATCGAGGACCGCATGAAGCTCGACGGTCTGTATGAATGTGTGATGTGCGCCAGCTGCTCCACATCCTGCCCGAGCTATTGGTGGAATGGCGACCGCTACCTCGGCCCCGCCGCGCTCTTGCATGCCTACCGCTGGATCATCGACAGCCGCGACGAGGCCACGGGCGAGCGTCTGGACGAGCTGGAAGATCCGTTCAAGCTCTACCGCTGTCACACGATCATGAACTGCGCCAAGACATGCCCCAAGGGCCTGAACCCGGCCAAGGCGATTTCGCACATCAAGCAGATGATGGTGGAACGCACCGTTTGATGTCCACCGCCCCGCGAATTGGACGGCAGATACAGACCTCCGTGCGCCGCCTGCATGGGGGTCTTTTCACCTGTCGCGAGATCTCTCGGCCGTGACTCGCGACCTGCAAGACGCCGAGGAAGACGCGGGGCAAATGGAACTGGCGCGCCGGAGAGGCGTCAGTTTTCTCGACCGTGGCGAAATCTGTCCGGTACCGGTCTGCAAAGGCGACGCATGCCGGTTTTTCTGATCCTCCTCCTGCTGGGCACGCTTGGCTATATGTTCTGGCGTCGCAAGACCACGAGCCTGACCCGAGAGTGCAGATGGCGCAAAGACGGCCGCGCAGGCCAATGGCGCTGTGCCTATTGCGGCGCA
>NZ_CAJXIP010000152.1 GCF_913054395.1 uncultured Roseovarius sp. | reverse complement strand
GGCAATCCCTGCTCAAACGGTTTAGTGACGTTCAATGACCCAACCGATCTGATCTATAAGTCGATTCACGATGCACGGAAACAACCGGGGAAAATCTTAGGGTCTCGAAATTCTCATCTTGAGAGGTCACTAAATGTTGGGTGAACACCATAGCGAGAAAATGCCCGAGTCGATGCGTAGGGGTATAGAGACTCTTCGTGTGAAGTTTGTGGATGAGATGGATTCTCGCATTCTCTCTATCGAGGCGGCAGTGGCCGATATACGGAATTATGAAACCTGTACGGAAGCAGCTAGCGCTATCGCCATTGCAGCCCATAATTTGGCGGGGCTTGCACCCAGCCTAGGTTTTGAGGAGATCGGGACAGTGGCTGCGGAAACCGAGCAGTTGTGGGAAAAGGTAAGGGAAAACGCTTTACTGCGACAATGTTCGGAATCCGAGCGTCAGCCTGCCCTAGCGAAGGTCGAAGCACTGCTTGATCTTCTTGAAAAAACGCTCGAGGAAGAACCTTTCGCCCTCTGCGCCAGCTAGATACAGTCTCTGGAGAAAAGGGAGATTGCACTGGGTCTCGTTCGCGCTAAAGTAGCAAATGTCAAAACGATGGGCATTGAGCAGTATGGCATCGCACGTCGGCGAGGTATCTAATTTTAGCAGGGCGAAATTATTCGCCTTGTTCGCAACGGCTACTTTACTCTGTATATTAATCTATTTTCTCGAGATCACTCGTCAGAAAGATTTCATTACATCACAACGAGTTGAAACTCAGGCCTTCGCAGAAAAAATAAGCCAAAATCTTATTGTCGCGCTGCGTGGCTACGAGATCAGAGCACGTGGCTTGACAACAGCGTTCGAACTGAACCGGGATATCGACCAGGAACAGTTTCTCCGATTGGGTCAGCGATTTCGAATGAATGATCCGGCGATACTCAATCTGGCCGTCCTTCAGGACGGTGTGATCAAACTAGTGTTTCCTTTTGAAGAAAACAGTCACCTGGTTGGTCGCGACATTCGTAATGTTGAAGAACAAAACGTCGTTATAGAGCGTATTTACAGGACGGGACAAACTGAAATTCAAGGTCCTGTGCAATTATTGCAAGGCGGTGCCGGCCTGATTATCAGGATGCCCGTTTTTGTGGGCAATGCGAAAGAGGATTTGGATTCAGGCAGAAAAATTGTTTCAGTGATCATTGATGCAGAAGCTCTCCTGCATGATGCCCTGCACCTCACCGAAGGATTCCAAGGGTCAGAACATGAACAGATAGTTGCGCTGGTATCTGTCTTGGACGACGCTAATGTAGTGGGAGACATTGAGGTATTCGAAAATGCCCCGGTGACGACAACGCTTGCAATTCCAGGCTTGCAACTCACATTGGGCGTGGTTCCGAGAGCGGGATGGAATGCGGGCTATGTTACGCCCTGGGCGATCTATTTTGTATTGTGCCTCATTGCGTTTATCGGGGTTTTCCTGATCCTTCTCGCGGTCCAGCAAAATGCAGAACGCGTAAACGCGCAAAAACATCTTAAGACAGCTATTGATAACCTTACGGATGGCTTTGTAATTTTCGATTCCGAAAACAGGCTTGTGCTGTGCAATCAACGTTATGTGGAGATACATGACAAATGTGCGGAAGCCATTAAACCCGGTGCCAGCTTTAAAGACATCTTGCGGTTAGGTATTGAACGCGGCCAGTTCCCTGATGCAATTGGTCGGGAAGAAGAATGGATCGCAGAACAACTGAAGTTGCCAGTCGAGGGCAATGATTTCGAGGTCAAATTCGATAAGGGCCGCACGTTGCGGATTTACGAAAACTTGACACCGTCGGGCGGACGTGTCGGACTTCGCATTGATATCACTGAACAAGTACAGGCCAGGGAGCGCGCCGAAGCTGCCGAGGCATTGGCACAACTCGCACAGGACCAGCTCTTGGCAGCGATTGCGACGCTGCCTGATGGATTTGCAATCTATGACTCAGACGACCGGCTGGTGCTTTGCAACGCTAAATACAAGGAAATCTACAGCAAGAGTGCTGAAGTCATGATCCCCGGCACACGGTTCGAGGAAATTTTGCGTTTCGGCCTCAAAAACGGCCAATACCGAGAAGCGATCGGCAGGGAAGAGGAATTTCTTGTAGAACGGCTCGCCGATCATAAATCAGCCGATAAGATGCTTGAACAGCAGCTGGACGATGGGCGCTGGCTGCGTATTTACGAAAGAGCCACACTAGATGGTGGTCGCGTTGGGTTGCGTACTGACATTACAGAACAAGTAAAAAGCCGTGAGCGCGCGGAAACAGCTGAGCGGCGGCTTCGTGACGCAATAAATGCTATGCCAGCTGGCTTCTGGCTTTTCAATCCGGATGGTCGTCTGGCGATGTACAACGATATGTACTGCAACCTCTATGAAAAAAGTGCTCCAGCGGTGCGGACCGGTGCAACATCCAAAGAAATTCTTGAATACGGGCTCGCGCGGGGTGAGTATCCGGAAGCAATCGGGCGTGAAGTAGAATGGTTGCAGGAAGTCTCTGACCGGATATGCGAGGGTGAATACGAGTGGGAATACCCGCTGCAAAATGGCAAATGGATTCGGTCCTACAATCGATTGACCAGTGACGGTGGTCGGGTTGGCATTCGGGTAGACATTACGGAATTGAAGCGGCAGCAAGCCGATCTTCAAGCCTCAAACGTAGAGATGCGGCGCGTACTGGAACAACGCGATGCCGCTGAGAAGCGTTTCGACGATATGGCGGAAATCACCAATGATTGGTTCTGGGAACAGGACAAAGATTTGCGGTTCACCTATTTCTCGGAAGGATTTGACCGAATTCTGGGCCGGAGCTCCAAATTTGCTCTCGGGCTGACACGAGCGCAATTGAACGAGGGTAGTCCCAAAGTGCGCGACAGCACCGACTGGAAATGGCTGGCAGCAAAGCAAATGGCCCGAGCCTCATTCAAGAACTTTGTTTATCGTTTGCACGATAGTGAACACAATCCCACATGGGTACGTATTAGTGGCACTCCGATATACGATGAGCAGGGCGAATTTGCAGGCTATCGAGGCGTGGGTACTGACGTATCTGTTCTATACAACGCACTCCGTGAAGCAGAGGCGGCAAGTTTTGCAAAAACTCAGTTCCTTAATGTTATCAGTCATGAATTGCGTACACCACTAACTGTCGTATTGGGCTATAACGCATTCCTGGCGAAACCCGAACTGTTGCCCTCCGTGAAAGCGCTGAATGCGAGCGCCGGAGCAGGAAATCAGTCGGCAAAAACTGCGCTGCGTTACCTGGCTCCAATTCAAGACGAAATAGCGAGATATGCTGCTAAAATAGAGGTCTCGGGCGAACAGTTGCTCAAGCTGATCAACGACACATTAGACCTGTCTAGAATGGATGTCGGCAAATTTAATATTGACGCGCAAGAAATCGCGGTCGATAGCGTGATTGAATCTATGGTTGATCAGTTTGCGGCTGCGGCAGATCAAAAATCTCTAGAATTGACTGCTATAACGAATGGCGAAATTATTTTTGCTGATAACACGCGGCTGCGCCAGATTCTGATGAATCTGATCGGCAATGCGCTGAAATTCACCGAAAAAGGCGGCATTTTGATCAGCACGGAGTCGGTTGATGGATACGTTACCATTCATATCGAGGACAGCGGCTGCGGCATCCCGGAAGACAAGCAGAGTATGATTTTTAAGCCGTTTGGCCAAGTAGACACTTCGTATACACGTTCAAACGACGGCACCGGGCTTGGCCTTACAATCTCGCATCGATTGGTTGAGCTTCAGGGCGGGCGATTGACGCTCAAGAGCGAGGTTGGTGTTGGAAGCACCTTCTCCTTTACTCTTCCTACTACCTCCACCGGTTAAAAAATAGACAATACTGGGAAATCAACCAAGACGGCATGAACAAAGACATCATGGTTGCCCTGCTAGGCGTAGGCTCTGTGAAACGGCAAAACGTGACTTGGTCTTACTATCGTTAAGGCCTTGGTTGAGGGTAAGGGCGGTAATGTCGAATTCCTGTCCGAGATCGGCAAACACACGACGTTCTACGTAGATTTACCGACAGAAAATAAGGGTTCCACCGGATACCAGAAGTCAGATTTTCAGGCAGCCTGATGTTCCAGTACGGGAAAATTTCTGATAAGTGTCACAAATGAGTGCACGAAATATTAGGCAGGCTCATAAGTAACGTGGTCAAACTGGAGAAAGCACAGGCTATGTCGAACTTGAGCAAGATTCTTCACGCAGACGATTGTGCCGATATTCGCGAACTTACAAAGATGTCGCTGGAAATACTGGGCGGGTTTAAGCTTCTTCAATGCACAAATGGCCAAGAAACTTTAGACCAGGCGGAAAAGTTTAATCCCGATTTGATCCTTATGGACGTGATGATGCCGGTAAAAGACGGACCTACAGCTGTACGAAAACTGCGACAGATTTCTGTTTTTTCCTACACCCCCGTGGTCTTTATGACAGCCAAGGCCTCAAGTGTTGATGTCGAGCGGCTGAAAGATGAATTTAAGGCAGACGTCATTACCAAACCCTTTGATCCAACCGCACTGCCTGATCAACTCCGCAGCATATGGGAAAAGCTAGCAATCTGATTGCTTTTTCCGACCTGTAGTGAACCGCCCCTTGTTTGCCAGAGGCCCAGAAGCAATGAGACTGAGTCATGGAAAAGAAAAAATCTGGAAACAGATATTCACCTGAAATGCGCAAACGTGCTGTGCGGAACGCATGGCCTCACTCATTGAAACCTGCAGGCTGAAGCCATCGATCCCTACGCCTACTCGCGCGAAACACTGACCGCCATCGCGGACGTAAGCGCCACGCCGATCCCCTCCTGCCGCGCTGACGCTGGTTGTGCGAGTCCTTCTGTCGAGAAGAGACAGGATAGGACGGCAAAATGGACGGCTCTTTAGACGGCTCAACGGATGGCTACGCGGGCAGGATCGAGGTTCTGGAAGGGCGGTCGGGCCGGCGCATGCGTAGCGAGACGGAACGGGCGCGGATCGCGGCGGAGAGCCTGGTGCCCGGGGCGAAGGTGGCGGATGTCGCACGGCGACATGACGTGACCCGCTGGCAGGTCTACGATTGGCGCAAGAAGCTGATGGCCGGCGCGCTGGCTCTGCCCGCCGGGACAACTGACGAACCGATGTTCGCGGCGCTTGTCGTGGAGCCGAATCCGGCCCGGCCTGCACCCAGCCCGAAACGGCGCGGCGGCGCGACCAGGTCCAGCAGGATCGAGATGGTGGTCGATGGCGTGACCCTGCATGTGCCGCCGGACATGGATGAGGCGCAATTGACCCGGATGATCCGCGCGATCCGGGCGGCATCGCAATGATCTCGCCGGCTGGTGGGCTGCGCGTCTACGTGGCCACGCGCCCGACGGATTTCCGGAAGGGCATAGACGGCCTGGCGCTGCTGGTTCAGGAGGTGATGGGCCTCGACCCGTTCAGCGGCGCGGCCTTCGTGTTCCGGGCCAAGCGCGCGGACCGCATCAAGGTGCTGGTCTGGGACCAGACCGGCATCGTGCTGGTCCACAAGCGCCTCGAGGGAGCGAAGTTCGTTTGGCCCAAGGTTCAGGACGGCGTGATGAAGATGTCGCCCGCGCAGTTCTCGGCGTTGTTCGAAGGCCTCGACTGGCGGCTTGTCCGCCCCGAACGTGTGCGGCGGCCGGAACTGGCCGGGTAGCTGCGGCAGAGTGACTCGGCGATGATTTACCGGTGGTGGTGATCCCGCCCGTGTGCTTGATCGCAGCCATGACCGACACCGCCCTAGCCGAAGAGAACGCGCTTCTGAAGGCCCGCCTCGCCGAGACCGAGGCGGCGTTGGCGGATGCGGTCGAGGCCCAGAAACGTCTGGAGAGCATCGTCAGCGAGCTGCGCCGGGAGAAGTTCGGGCGGAGGTCCGAGAAGCTCGACCCGGAGCAGTTCAATCTGCCGCTCGAAGATGTCGAACTGGCGCAGGGCGTGCTGGAAGCGGCGCAGGAGAAGGCGCGACGCGCACTGAAGGGGCAAGGTGCTGCCGAGAGCGGCGTGCCGAAACGCAACCGCGGTCATCTTCCGAAACACCTGCCCCGGATCGAACGGGTCATCGAACCCAAAAGCACGCTCTGCCCCTGCGGTTGCGGCGAGATGGCCAGGATCGGCGAGGATGTCTCCGAGCGGCTGGACGTGGTGCCGGCCCAGCTCCGCGTGCTTGTCACCCGGCGCCCCAGATATGCCTGCCGGCGTTGCTCCGGCGCGGTGGTGCAGGCGCATGCCCCGGAACATGTCGTGCCCGGCGGGCTGCCTACCGAGGCGCTGATCGCGCAGGTCATGGTGGCCAAGTTCGCCGATCACCTGCCGCTGTACCGCCAGGAAAAGATCTTCGCCCGCGCCGGGCTGGCCATTGCGCGTTCCACGCTTGCGCAATGGGTCGGCGCTTGCGGTGTCCAGCTGCAACCCCTGGTTGATGCCCTGCGCGACTGCCTGCTTCAGCAGGACGTCATCCTCGCCGACGAAACCCCAGTGCAGATGCTTGCCCCGGGCACAAAGAAGACCCAGCGGGCTTACGTCTGGGCTTATGCACCCAGCCCCTTCGCCGACCTCAAGGCCGTGGTCTACGACTTCAGGCCGAGCCGGGCCGGCGAGCACGCGCGCAGCTTCCTGGGTGACTGGCAAGGCAAACTGGTCTGCGACGACTTCGCCGGCTACAAGGCCAGCTTCGAGCAAGGCGTGACCGAGATCGGCTGCATGGCCCATGCACGGCGCAAGTTCTTCGACCTGCATGCCGCCAACCAGAGTCAACTGGCCGAGCAGGCCCTCCAGTACATCGGTCAGCTGTACGAGGTGGAGCGCGAAGGGCGAGAGCTGCTCGCCGCACAGCGACGGCAACTGCGCCAGGACAAAGCCAGGCCGATCATCGATGGCCTGCATAGCTGGATGCTTGGGCAGCGGCAGAAGGTGCCGGAAGGCAGCGCGATCGCCAAGGCACTCGACTACAGCCTCAAGCGCTGGGCAGCGTTGGTGCGCTACCTGGATGACGGCAACCTGCCCATCGACAACAACTGGATCGAGAATCAGATCCGCCCCTGGGCCCTGGGGCGCGCCAACTGGCTGTTTGCCGGCTCGCTACGCAGTGGCCAGCGTGGCGCAGCCTTGATGACGCTGATCCAGTCAGCCCGCCTGAACGGACACGATCCGTACGCCTACCTGAAGGATGTGCTCATGCGCCTGCCGACGCAGAAGGCCAGCGCCCTGGCCGAGCTGCTGCCGCACAACTGGGTATCCGCCGGCAAGGTGTGATGCCCGTTCGCTTACGTTCAATGAAGTGCTGCGGCGCTGCATGGCAGCCGGCCTAGTCAAGGGCGAAGGT
>NZ_CAJXIP010000151.1 GCF_913054395.1 uncultured Roseovarius sp. | reverse complement strand
TCCCAATGCAGTGGAGAAGAACATAATCTTCTGTTGGCTGGCGATCCGAAAGGAAACCTTCGGCACGTGGGCATAAAGGTCAGCTTCGTCCCGCATCTTACCAGTTCGCGACCCGCGCGGCGAAGATCGGCTATCGAAGATTCGCATTCATGACCATGAGTCTGCTTTGGGCTGTCCCCCGCCGTTAGATCGGTCGCAGCATGTTTGCTCTACGTTATATAGGGCAGTGCTGGCACCAATCGGCCAGGCGTTACCCCAACTTCCATGATTTCTTCGATGCCAATACCGGGCGCATCACGAAGCCAAGTGCGCTGGTGAACCTTACCGCTGCGGCCGAGGCTTTGGCCCTGGGCCTGCAGAGGTGGCTTGAGATGATGGATCACAGGCATCTCCAACGGCTCCCAGGCTCCTTGGTCAATTCGTCTTTCATGTCCATGGCCCTGTCCGGCGTGTTCAGCGTCATGCTCATCTTAATTCATTCTTGCAAGGCTTGCGCAAAGGTACAGGCAGCGACGCGCACTTGCACGCAACTGCCTGCCGAGTGTAGCTCTTGCCTTCATTCCGACGGATGGGCCTACTCCGCCGCCCGCGCCACGGACGCTTTCGAGGCGCTCTCAGAAATCGTTTGTTTAGCGACCTGCGCAAACCGCCGTGCCAGTTCACGCGCCGTGTCTTTTGCTGCCATGACCGAACGGTCATGCCGTGCGTCCTTGAACTCCTGATATTCGATGGCAACCGTGTGAATGTTTGCGGTGTCGACGCCGAAGTAGTGAGCGCAGGCGGCAATTGCGGGGTCCAGTACGTTCATGTGCGCCCGCGGCCCGCCAGGTTCAAACCCGAACTCGCCACGCGACGACAGCACGACAAGGTGCTTGTCCTTCAGAATCGGTTCGATCGGGAAATCGCCGCGCGCCAGATCAAACGAGAAGGTCCGGCCTATCCGTGCAATATGATCGATCCAGCCTTTCAAAGCGGCAGGCATCCCGTAATTGTACATCGGAGCACCCAGCACGATTATATCCGCAGCCACAACCTCGTCGATCAGCGCATCGGAAAGTGCCAACCGGTCGGCCATCCAGTCCTCGCGTGCCTCGGGCGGAGTAAAGGCCGCGTGAATAAAGGGGTGATCGATTGCCGGAACCGGGTCCTGCCCGATATCGCGGGTAATCACCTTTGCGTCCGGATTGGCATGCAATAGTTCAGTCGTGAACAGCGTTGTCAGCATGCGCGTCAGGGAACGGTCTTGCTGTTGGGCGCTGGCGTCGATGCGGAGCAGGGTAGTCATGGTTTTCTCCTGTATGTGAGGGCGATCTATCCGCCGCGGATTGCCACGTAAGCAAAGGGCGACACGGGCATCTGCACGAGCCGCCGTGTTTGTCTCGTTGTCTGGATCAGAGGTCGCGCACAGGCGTATTCACAATACCTCGCCACTTGGCGTAGGCGCCTGCGATAACCGCCTCCGGGTCTTCGCGGTATTTCTCCAGGATCGCGGCGTTCACGAAGAGATAGAGCTTCCCCTCGACGATATCGGCATAGCGGGCATCACCATCGAGTTTCTTGCCGACGAACACTCCGAAGGCACAGAAGCCACCAAATTGGGGCAGGTAAGCCGCCGGGTTCTCGTCGAAGGCCTGCTTGGCCTCTGCCGAGGCGAAGTAGTAGTCGATGCCATCATGCGTCGAGGTGTAGACGGCTTCACCTTGAGAGGGGGAGCTGACGCCGAACATCGAGACGGGATCAACGCCATGCATCCCGAGTGGGTTTCCGTTGAGCGTCAGGCCGTTGCCGACGTTGTATTCGTCGGCGGCGAAGGCTGTGCTCGACAGAAGGAAAACGGCCGTCAGCGCGGCGCTGGTGAGTGTCTTGAAGGTCATGGTTAGGTCCTTTCGTTGGGGGTGGTCAGGCGGAACGCTCGATGCGCGCGACGGCGTCATCGGTCCACCAGACGGCGTTTGCGACCATGCGGAAATTGATGATCGCAGCGAGGTAGCCGTCGCCCTCGGGCACCTTGGCCCCGGCGGTGGCGTCACGCACCACGGCAACCTCGTAGCCGAGCTCCAGCAATTCGTAGAGATGCGCCTGCGTGCAGAGGTTCGCGGACATGCCCGCGAGGATGACCTTGTCGATCCCGCGCTTGCGCATCTGCAGGTTCAAGTCATTCTGCGCAGGGCTGTAGACCTTGTGAGGCGAGCAGACGATGGTTTCGCCATCCTTGATGTATTTCTTGTATTGGGGCATCCAGTCAGCACCCGACCCTTCGAAATTTTCGAGGTTGAGCGGCCCGAGACGGTCGAACATGCCGATGGCATGCATCGTCTTTTCCAGCGTGCCCTCGAACTGCCATTCGTGGTCGTGTGGATAGTAGTAATGGGGCGAGATAAAGACCGGCATGCCGGTCGCCTTCGCGGCGGCGAAGAGGCGCTCGATATTGTCCACGGTCCCCTGTTCGGTCACGCTTTCGCCGACAACGCCCCAGGTCACCCCGTCCTCGGACAGAAAGTCGATCTGCGGGTCTGTGACAACGAGCGCCGTGCGGCCGGGTGTGATCTCCATATCGACCTGCGGCAGGCCGGGGGTCTCGGGATCGGCATACTCCGCGCGGGCCTCGTCGGTCGCGGCAGTGGCGGAACCGGCTGCCAGGGCCGCTGCCCCGGCGGCGGCGCCAGCTGCGGCACCGGCAAGAACCCGTCGGCGCGCAAGATCGACATATTCAGGCGTTATCCCGCAGCCGCAATTGTGATCGTGGTCATGGTCGTGTTTCATGGTCAGTTTCCTCTTCAAGGGTGACGACAGCGCAGCCTCGTTGCCGCGGTGCCAGGTTGGCGGGACCTCTCCGATGGCATCAGGAGACGCAGGTCACCTGTTCGCGGCCTTCGGTCACGCCGCGTGCAAGAGGGAGAGATGTCCGCTTTCCTTCGGGATCGACGCCGCCTGGGCCGCGCCGGAAATCGCTTCAATCGGTCGGAAGGTCGGTCAGCGCGCGGCCGCAGGCGGAGGCAATGCCCTGCTCGCGATGGTCGGTTGCGGCCTGTGTCGCCAATTGTGCGTGGGCAAGCTCGGCACGGGGCATGGCTGCGGGAATTGCAAGGTTGCCAACGGTGATCGCCACGGCCAGGGCAGAGATGAGAAGTGAATTCCTGTCTTTCATGTCAATGTTCCATTTCCTTGCTTGAAAATCGAGCTTCCGCCCCAGCAGGGCTTGATCTTTCGGGTCAGGCCGGGGAAATCCCGGCCTCGGAAAGTCTCACTTCCAGCGCATCGATACGCGCCTGAAGTTGTGCGATCTCGCCGCCATGCTCGGCATCGGTGCGGCGAACCGGGATGTGCTGAGGGCAATTCCAGTCATAGGCCGCGACCCTGATGATGATGGCGCGTTCGGTCTGCGGGGCACCGGGCGTCGAGAGCAGGTCGATCACGCGGGCGTCCTCCGACATCTCGACAGTCCCCCACAGCTTGAGCCGTTTGCGCGCCGGATAGTCGACCGCGATGATCGCGATGCGGGGATTGGTGCGCAGGTTGCCGGTGCTGATGTATTGCCGATTGCCGCGGTAGTCGGCATAGGCGACGGTCTGCGGGTCGATCACCCGGAGAAAGCCGGGCGCGCCGCCACGGAACTGCACGTAGGGCCAGCCGGTCTCGGAAACGGTGGCCTGAAACACCCCGTCGCGGGCCTCAAGGAAGGTGGCCTCGCGCTCGGTCAGGCTGCGCCCACCATCGCGGTCGGGCGACAGGGCACTCGCGTAGAGCGCGGCGGAGCCAAGACGCTCCTGTTCGGCGCGCACGGTTGGGGTAAAGGCGATATCGGCAACTCCGAGAGGCATGGCTCAACTCCTTACAGGCCAAGGGCCGACAGGCCGGGATGATCGTCCGGGCGACGCCCGAGCGGCCAGTGAAACAGGCGCTGATCCTCGGTGATCGGCAGGTCGTTGATCGAGGCGATGCGCTGGCGCATCAGGCCGTCTTCGGCGAATTCCCAGTTCTCGTTGCCATAGGCGCGGAACCATGAGCCGCTGTCATCGCGGTATTCGTAAGCGAAGCGCACGGCGATGCGGTTGCCGTGGAAGGCCCAAAGTTCCTTGATGAGCCGGTATTCCAGCTCTCGCGCCCATTTTCGGGTGAGAAATTCGACGATCCGCTCGCGGCCTTGGAATATCTCCGCACGGTTGCGCCACTGGCAGTCCGATGTGTAGGCGAGCGAGACCTTTACCGGGTCGCGGCTGTTCCAGCCATCCTCGGCCATGCGGACCTTGGTGATTGCGGTCTTGTCATCGAAGGGCGGAAGCGGGGAACGTGTCACAGGATGATCTCCGGATTGTTGGAATTTCGGCGCCCCAGCGGGGACAGGGAGCGATCCACGGGGAGGATGCCGGGGCGCCGCCGGGCTCAGGCCACCTTGGCGCTGACGACCGGAAAGTCGATCGGCGTATCGAGCGCCGAATTGAGGTAGTTGGTCAGCGTGTTGAGCGCGACGTGAGCCACGATCTCGACGATCTCCGCCTCCGAGTATCCGGCGCTCTTGAGCGCTGCGATATCCGCGTCACCGACATGGCCACGTTCGCCCACGAGCTTGACGGCGAAGCGCACAGCCGCGTCGGCCTTGGCATCGTGGGATTTGCCGGCGCGGTTCGCGGCGATTTCCGCTTCGCTCAGCTTGGCCACGTTGGTGCCCAGATAGGTGTGCGCCGCGAGGCAGTATTGGCACCCGTTGATCTGGGCGACCGCGAGCGCGATGCGCTCGCGGGTCTGGGCGGCAAGGCTGCCGTTGGCGAGTGCAGTATTCAGGCCGAGATAGCCTTCGAGCGCTGCCGGGCTGTTTGCGGTGATGCGAAAGAGGTTCGGCACACTGCCGAGCATCTTTTTCACGCCCTCGAGGAGCGGCTGCGCGGCGACCGGTGCCGTCTCGATCGAGGTGGGGAGCGGGATGCGTGTCATGGTTTGTCTCACTTCGGTTGGATTGAACGTGAAGAATACATACAGACCGATCTGTATATTGACAAGACTCAAATTCCTGTGAATTTCCGTAGAGACGCCGAATTTGCCATTGATAAGTTGGAAGAAACCTGTCAAGAATAGACAGAACTGTCTGATCGGATTATAGAATATGGCAAAGTCTCGTCGCGACGATCTCGTGGATACCGCCCTGAAACTTTTTTACTCTGGAGGCTTCACCGCCACCGGAATCGACAAAATCCTTGCCGAATCCGGTGTCGCGAAAATGACCCTCTACAAGCACTTTCGGTCGAAGGAGGAGCTGATTCTCGCAGTGCTGCACCGGCGCGACGAACAGTTTCGCAATTGGCTGATGGGGGAGATGGAGAAGGCGTCAGCCGACCCGCGTGAGCGGCTTTTGGCTATGTTTGACGCACTGGAGGTATGGTTCCAGGGCCGGACCTTTAAGGGGATGGGGTTCAACGGCTGCGCCTTCATTAACGCCGCCGGCGAGTTCGGAGACCAGGATCATCCCGCGCACCGCGCGGCCGCCGAGCACAAGCGCAGCATCGTTGAGTATCTGAAGCGGCTGTGTTCGGAGGCCGGAGCGTCCGATCCGGCAAAGCTTGCCGAGCAACTGGCACTGCTCAAGGAGGGCGCCATCGCAACCGCTCATGTCCGCGGCATGCCCGAAGCGGCGCAGATCGCGGGGGAGATGGCCGCGCGGATGATCGATACAGACCTCACCGAGGCATAGCAGCTTGCGCGCGATACTTTCCGAAATACGCCATGCCGCGAATGTCGGCAGTGGGGAGTAAGAGAGCAATGTCTTGCTCGACAGCGCAATGTCAGGATTGGGCCGGAAGTGACGGCCAAGGCCAATGGAATTGACGCGGATGCGGCAATGCGGAAAATGGCAGTTCCGAGCCCAGAGGGCCTGATGCTGTGCTTTGCTTTGCTCAAATGTCCGCTTTCACGAGTGGTCAAAAACGACAACACTTCGAGCAAATTTTCCAGGGTTTGTGTCTGGGTGTAGTCGCTGGGAAAACATTCGAAATCATAGATGGGAGTATTGCGCAATTGAGGAGGCACAGGCCCTTGATAGGAAATCGGCAGCGCCCGAACGGTTGATCAGGATGTGCGCCTCCAAGCGTCGAACGTCGGCATCAATTGATAAGCAGCGCTAATTGCAGCCTCGGCGCGATCGATTTGGGTGGTAAACGGCAATTCCAGATCGATCTCTGGAACATCAAACTGAATCGCAGTCTTCCGCCCAACCTGTATAGCCTTGGCACCAAAAGGTAAGTCGTCCAAGACATCCTTACGGCGCATCTCTTCGTCTTCTGGTTCGCTTTAGAGTAGGCTGCGTGGATCTGTTCCGCCGTGACAGATTTGCCGCCGGCCTGTGCGCTGATGACCAGCGGTGCGAAACAGGACAGGAAGATGAAGATGATCTTGGCTTTGTCATCGATACCGAACCAGATGATAATCAGCGGCGGTTAACCATTGCGATCAAGATGCCGCGGTGGCATAGTTGCACGTGTATTAAGAGCAAGGCTTCGGCCTTCACCAACCTGCCAATACCGGCAAGGTGGTCGCCCGGATGGGGATGCGGCTAAGATTAGCAACTATGGGTAAGCTTCATCCAATATAGCGATTACTAAGCTGGTCTCGCAAAAACGGAGACCGAGATGATTAAGCGTCGCGACTTTATAATTCGATCAGCGGTGGCGTTGACGAGCGTCATGACATTGGCCAGCCCAGTACAAGCTCTGCCTCCACGCCCACTTAGGGCAGGATCACGCTTACGGTCGCTATTCGCGCGACCAAGGGAAAATAGCACATACTTGCTGGTTAGCGATGGCAGTGCAGTTCCACGCCCGCTCATTCGTCAGAACGCTATTGAGCGGATTTTCGGTTCAGACATCTATGATACGCTCTCACAACCTGATCACTGGTGCATGATCGACGCGGGATGGTTTGATGACACAGACCTGTTCATGCCACTGCCACAAGGCGATCCTGCCTACCTTACGTGGTGCGAGTGCTACCGTCCTGAGGTTGAAGCATTTGATATCCTGCTGGATATCTTTGGCGAACGGGCACTCAGCCCTTTTGGCCTTATTGTTCCGGAGTTCGACCTGACTTTGGCGGAACACCCGAGCACTCCGAGGTTTGCCACTGCAACAGTAGAAGATGCGTCTGTCTTGCCAGAGCTTGCTAAGTATGTGGCGAGCAGGGCGGAGTGGGTTACCATAGATCCGTCTCCTCAGCGTCCAATACATGAGGTGCGTCCACCTAGTTTTCGAGACCTCGCGAAGCCTTCAGAAAAGGTCTTCAGATGAGCAAACGTCGCGATTCAACCATAAATACTCTGGTTCCGGCGGGATGAAAGGCCAGTTGCAGACACGGCGCATCTCCCTACCTCGAGTTTACTAG
>NZ_CAJXIP010000150.1 GCF_913054395.1 uncultured Roseovarius sp. | reverse complement strand
GGTTTCCTCGACAGCGCCAAGGCCGAAAGCCTCGATGCCATCGGCGAGGCGCTGACGGAAAACGGGCGTGTCATCGTGACCGGATGCCTTGGCGCCGAACCGGATTATATCCGCGAACATCATCCGCGCATCCTGGCCGTGACCGGGCCGCATCAATACGAACAGGTGCTCGATGCCGTGCACGCCGCCGTGCCGCCCTCGCCCGATCCGTTCATCGACCTGTTGCCCGCCTCGGGCGTAAGTCTGACACCGCGCCATTACAGCTATCTCAAGATTTCCGAAGGCTGTAACCACAAGTGCAAGTTCTGCATCATCCCCGACATGCGCGGCCGCCTTGCGTCACGCCCCGCCCATGCCGTGATGCGCGAGGCCGAAAAACTTGTCGGGAACGGCGTAAAAGAGCTTTTGGTGATCTCACAGGATACCAGCGCTTATGGCGTCGATATCAAACACGCCGAGGCGAATGGCCATCGCGCCCATATCACCGATCTGGCGCGCGATCTTGGCTCGCTCGGGGCCTGGGTGCGGCTGCATTACGTCTATCCCTATCCGCATGTGCGCAACCTTATACCGCTGATGGCCGAGGGGCTTGTGCTGCCCTATCTCGATATCCCGTTCCAGCATGCGCACCCGGAAACGCTGCGCCGCATGGCGCGCCCCGCCGCCGCCGCGCGCACCCTGGATGAGATCGCCGCCTGGCGCTCGGTCTGCCCCGAGCTGACCCTGCGTTCGACCTTTATCGTCGGCTATCCCGGCGAAACCGAGGCAGAGTTCCAGACCCTTCTGGATTGGCTCGACGAGGCGCAGCTTGATCGCGTCGGCTGCTTTCAATACGAAAATGTCGCCGGCGCGCGCAGCAACGACTTGCCGGATCATGTGCCCGACGAGATCAAACAGGACCGCTGGGACCGCTTCATGGCCAAGGCGCAAGGCATCTCCGAGGCCAAGCTGGCGGCCAAGATCGGCCAGCGCATCGACGTGATCATCGACGACATCGACAGCGACGGCATCGCCACCTGCCGCACCAAGGCCGACGCCCCCGAGATCGACGGGAACCTGTTCGTCGACGAGGGGACGGAAGGGCTGTCGGTCGGGGATATCGTATCGGTCGAGGTGGATGAGGCAGGGGAGTATGATTTATGGGGGTGTTTGAACGGCAATGTCGCATCATAAGCCGCGATCATTTGAACAGGCCTCTGAAAACCGCTGATCTTGCGTCGTCTTGAACGAAGCATTTTTCCGCTCACTTAAAAATCCGTAACTTTTATGATCCTATGGGACAGCGCCCGGCCCTGGGTGGGTGCGAAGCGCCCTCCCGTGGGGAGGGTCGGGCGCGGTCCGGATCGCAAGCGCCCCGGACTTGGGGAAACCCGCCAATGCCGCCGCGCGTCGGCTGCATGTGCGCCAAGGTGGTCGCGTCACCTCTGGGGGCGAGGCATTTGTGATGCTCTGGGCCGCGATGCCGCGCTATCGAGGGGTTGCGCTTGTGGTGGCCTTGCCAGGGCGGCAGCACCTCGCCGGGGTCATCTATGATCGCATTCTCGCGCCGTGGCTTTACGCCCGTCACCCGGCACGCGAGCGCCGCAATTGCCCCAACGTTACCCTATAAAAGCCGAAAATCTTTGGCATCATGAATTCATTAAGGTTTTCCTGCCATACAGGAGTGATGATTGATAT
This sequence comes from uncultured Roseovarius sp., assembly GCF_913054395.1. GTDB lineage: Bacteria > Pseudomonadota > Alphaproteobacteria > Rhodobacterales > Rhodobacteraceae > Roseovarius. The sequence goes on along the minus strand of NZ_CAJXIP010000150.1, from coordinate 5,950 downwards.
GTCCTATCCCAACTATTCCCGTGCCGAACGCATGGCAGATGGCGCAGTCCACATCATCGGCCTTGTCGCCGCCATCATCGGCGTCAGTATTCTGTTTGTCATGTGGGCGCTGCGAATGGATGGGGTCACGCTGGCTTCGACGATCATCTATTCCGGCGCTTTGATCCTGATGCTGGCCGCCTCGGCCACCTATCACCTTGCCGCCCATACCACCGCGCGTCCGATATTGCGGCGGCTGGATCATGCGGCAATCTACCTTAAGATTGCGGGCACCTTCACCCCGCTCAGCGTGCTTTTGGGAACCGGGTTCGGCTATGTCATTCTGGCACTGGTCTGGGTGCTGGCCCTGATCGGGGCCGGCGCCAAGCTTTTGGCCAAGCGCGGCCAGATGACCACCGGGTGGCTACCCTATGTGGCGCTTGGCTGGTTCGGCGTCGCACTGTTCGTGCCGCTGGTGGATATCCTGCCACGCACGAGCATCTGGCTCATGCTGTCCGGCGGGCTTCTTTATACCGCCGGGGTGGTGTTTTATACGTGGGAAAGCCTGCGCTTTGCCAATGCGATCTGGCATGTCTTCGTCGCCCTGGCCTCGGCCTGCTTTTTCCTCGGAATCTCCAGTGCACTGGCCACGACGCTCTGAAGCGCGGCCATCAACGGGCGGCCTTGGCGCCCGCGCCACGGCCTCAAGCGCGCTTGCCCGCCTTCAAAAGTGAAAACAGATCGCCGTTGCGGCAATAGTCCGGGCCTTGCTCTGCCGCGCCGTCCTGCGCCGCCAGCCAATGATCGCAGGCCTCGGGATTGGCGCAGCCGGTACAGGCAAGCACCGCATCGCTAAGATCGCCGGGCCGCAACTGTCCGGCCATCATTTTTTCTTCCAGATCAACACCCAGAGTGTTGGCCATCCGGTCAACCAGATCGGCGTGACGTTTCAACGTGGTGATGCTTTGCATGCCCGTTCTCCTGCTGCTCGGCGCAGGATGAAGGGCTTTGAGATATCTGACTTTGACCTGAATCAAATGGCGCGATCCGCAAAATATGCGCGCACACAGTCCTGGACATGGCGAAACCGGTCTCCGCCAAGTTTTTTGCCACCATACCAACGGGTTACAACAATCACATGATCGCGCAGATCCTCACGCTCCAGCATGCGCAAAATCACCATCCCGGCACCGGATTCACCGTCATCCCCCTTCAACGCTGTGCCGTCTGCCAGCAAAACCGCCCAGGTATTATGGGTCGCCCGGGCGAATTTCTTGTCGCGTTTCAGCTCTTTCAGAAAGGCCTCGATTTCCTCGCGGCTATGCACATCCCCGCCCGAGACCGCATAGCTCGAGCCTCGGTCGCTGATCACACCGCGCAATTGCCGCATGTCACAGCCCGGCGTTCACGCGCCGCACGGTTTCGATGCGTTGGGCATTGGGCGGGTGCGTTCCCAGGAAACGGTCGCCCGGATCGGGGATTTGCGTAAAGAATTCGGCGCCCTTCACCGGGTCATAGCCCGCCCGCTTGGTGATCAGCGTGCCAAGCGCATCCGCCTCAAGCTCGAAATTCTTGGAATAGCTGCGCGCGCCGACACCCGCACCGATATCCACCGCCTGTTCAATCACTGCAGAGTTGGCCCCGGTCAAAACGGCAAGCCCCCCGAGCAGGATCGCCCCGGTGGCCGCGTTTTGCTGCTGGCGGGGGATATGCCCCTGAATGTGGTGCGCGGCCTCGTGCCCCATCACAAAGGCCAGCTCATCGCGGTTGCGCACATCGGCAATCAGCGCAAGGGTGAAGGCCAGAATCGGGCGCCCCGACTTGTCCACGGTCTGGTAGGCATTGGAAGGCTGCCCCTCGCGATCATCCACCACGATCCGGAAATCACAATTCTGCCCCGATGTACGGGCGCGGCATTCACGCTCTGCAACGGGCTCTACTGTATTCACAACCGTTTGGAATTGTTGAATTTTGCTACGCGTCGGCACCGAGGGCGCCTTTTGAACAGCCTGTGCCGGGGCCGGGCGGCTTGTCTGGCCCGACTCGACCGTCGACACGCAACCCGCCACCGAAAGCAGGCAAAGAAGGGGGATCAAACGCATGACGCTCCTCATCATTTAACGATCTCACCTCTGTGTTTAGCAGGGTTTCACCCCCCTTACAGCCCCTTGCACCACCCCGATCAGCGGGCTTGCAAAGACACGCCAACGCGCTAGGCTAAACCTATGTTTTCAATTGAACACGAATTCGACTCAACCGTCATAACGCTGGTCGACGAAGGCGCCGCACCCTTGGGCGAGGATGTGATCGTGAATGCCTTTGAAGAATGCGTCACGATCGAACAATACGATCCGCGCACCGATCAGACCCATGTGATCACCCTGTCGATGGCACAGCTGCGCGATCTGGGCGCAGCGCTGGACCTGCCGGAAGGGGTTTACATGCAAGCACCTAACAAGAAATAGAAATCTGCCCGGATCAGGGCTCGCCATGCAATCGGCGCAAGACCTCGGATGCGGCCACCGTCGGGGTCATTTCACCCTCGGCGACACGTTCGGCATAGTCCTGCATCACGGTCCGGGCATCGGGTGTGGCCAATCGGGCCAAAAGCCCCTGACGCACCTCTTCACGGAACCAATAGCGCGCCTGCTCGGCTCGGCGCCCGGCGAAATGGCCATTTTCGCGCCGCCACTTGATCAGTGTCATCATCTCGTCCCAGGCATGGCGAAGCCCCTCTTCGTGAAGCGCCGATACGGTGGTTGCCTTGGGAAAGCCTTCGGGATCCTGCGGACGTTTGCGCAACAGCCGGAGCGCGCCGGCGTAATCCGAACAGGTGCGTATCGCCGCCGGTTTGAGGTCGCCATCGGCCTTGTTGACAAGGATGATATCGGCCATTTCCATGATGCCGCGCTTGACGCCCTGCAACTCATCGCCGCCTGCCGGTGCCAAAAGCAGAATGAAGAGATCGGACATCTCCGCCACCACGGTTTCCGACTGTCCCACGCCGACCGTTTCGATCAGCACCACGTCAAACCCGGCCGCTTCGCAGAGGGTCACCGCCTCGCGGGTGCGCCGTGCGACGCCGCCCAGATGGGATTGGCTCGGCGAGGGGCGGATAAAGGCCTTCGGATCGCGGCTCAGGCGTTCCATCCGTGTCTTGTCGCCAAGGATCGACCCGCCCGAACGAGTCGAACTCGGATCAACCGCAAGCACTGCCACCTTCAGGCCCTGTGCCGTCAACATCATGCCAAAGCTTTCGATAAAGGTCGATTTTCCGACCCCCGGCGTGCCCGACAGACCAATGCGAACGGCCTCTCGCCCCGACGTCTTGAGCGCTTCTATCAGGGCGACCGCCTGTTCGCGATGATCGGCCCGCGTGCTCTCAATCAGGGTGATCGCGCGCGACAACGCGCGGCGGTCGTCGGCAAGAATCCGGTCTCTGAGGTCTGAAATATCCATGCGGGCGGCCCGTTGTTCTGAAATGGCTGTCGTGTGACTACATGCCTTGCACGGGGCGGGATTGTCCAGATGCGCGGGCTATGGAATTCCACCCCGTGATCGCGGATAAGACAGGGATGACACCCCGTTTGCCCATCCATGACGCGATTGCGCCGCTGCTTGACGCTTTGCGGGTGCGGGGGCGTGCAGTGTTGCAGGCGCCGCCGGGGGCCGGCAAGACCACGGTCGTGCCGCTTGAAATCTGGCGCGCGAACCTGACGGCCGGACGGATCCTGATGCTGGAACCGCGCCGTCTGGCCGCCCGCGCCGCCGCCGAGAGGATGGCACAGACGATCGGTGAAACTCCCGGCGAAACCGTCGGTTACCGCATCCGCGGCGAGGCGAAAATCTCGGCCCGAACCCGGATAGAGGTTGTCACCGAGGGCATCCTGACCCGCATGATCCAATCCGATCCGGAACTGTCGGGCGTCGGTGCGGTGATCTTTGACGAATTCCACGAACGCTCGCTCAATGCCGATCTCGGGCTCGCGCTTTGTCTTGAGGTGGCGGACGCGCTGCGCGATGACCTCATGCTATTGGCGATGTCCGCGACGCTCGACGCCGAACCCGTCGCAGACCTGATGGGCGATGTGCCGGTGATCACCTCGCAAGGGCGCAGCTATCCTGTCGAGACCCGTTGGCTTGACCGGCCCCTGCCCAAGGGCAAACGCTATGAAGAGGCTCTTGCCGATCTGGTGGTTCAGGCTGCTGATGCGACCACCGGCGGCATTCTGGTGTTCCTGCCCGGCGAGGGTGAAATTCGCCGGGTCGAGACACTGTTGAAGGGGCGCCTTTCGCCGGATTGCCAGATACGCCCGCTTTTCGGCGCGATGGATTTTGCCGCGCAACGGGCCGCGATTGCGCCCTCGGATCAAGGCCGCAAGGTGGTGCTGGCGACGGCGATCGCCGAAACCTCGCTGACCATTCAGGATATCCGCGTGGTGGTGGATGGCGGTCGCGCGCGGCGGGCGCGGTTCGATCCGGGGTCGGGCATGTCGCGGCTGGTAACCGAAGCGGTGACCCGCGCCGAGGCGACCCAACGCACGGGCCGCGCCGGGCGGGTGGCCGAGGGCATTTGTTATCGACTCTGGACCAAGGGCGAAGAAGGCGCATTACCCCCCTTCCCCCCCGCCGAGATCGAGGCCGCCGACCTGAGCGCACTGGCGCTTGAACTTGCCCTTTGGGGGGCGGAACCGGAGGGTTTGCCATTTCTGACACCGCCCAACCCCGGCAGTTTCAGCGAGGCGCAATCGTTGCTCAGGATGCTGGGCGCGCTTGACACCGGGGGCCGCATCACCCCGCATGGACGCACCCTGGCGGCGCTGCCGCTGCATCCGCGTCTGGCGCATATGCTGGCCGTGGCCGGACCAGACGCGGCGCCGCTGGCCGCCTTGCTGGCCGATCGCGACCCGCTGGCACGCGGTGCCCCGGTCGATCTGACACTGCGGCTGGCGGCAATCCGGGATTACAAAGCCTATTGCGACCGCTCGCCCCATATCGCCAACCGCGGCGCGGTCGAGCGGATCAAGGCCGAGGCCAGGCGCCTTGTCCGCCAGGCAAGGCGCGCAGACCAGACCACGATGAGCGACGCCGAGATGGCGGCACTTGCCTATCCTGACCGCATCGGATTGCGCCGCAAGGGCGATCAGCCGCGCTATGTGTTGTCGGGGGGCAAGGGCGCGATCCTGCCCGAGGAGGACACCCTTGCCAGCGCCCGCCTGATCGTGGCCACCGATCTTGATGGCAACCCGCGCGAGGCGCGTATTCGACAGGCAATCCAGATATCAGAGGCCGAAATTCGCGCGCTTTACGCCGATCAGATCGCCTGGCGCGATGTTTGCAGCTGGTCAAAACGCGAACGCCGCGTGGTCGCCCGGCAACAGGAATGCTTTGGCGCGCTCGTGCTTGATGACCGCCACTGGAAAGATGCGCCCGCCGAGGCCATCGCGCAGGCCATGCTGGACGGGGTACGCGATCTTGGTCTGACCTGGTCGGACGCGGCGCACCGTTTTCTGGCGCGGGTCCGGCTGATGCGCGATGCGGGCGAGGATATGCCGGATATGTCCGACGCCGCCTTGATGGACAGCATCAAGGATTGGCTTTTGCCTTATCTCAAGGGGGTCAAGACCGCGCAGGACTGGAAACGCTTCGACATGCTGGATGCGCTGCGCGCGCGGCTGAGCTGGGACCAGATGCAGGCGCTGGATCAAAAAGTGCCGGGCGCCTTCACCACCCCACTGGGGCGCAAAATCCCGATTGATTACAGTGGCGAGCACCCCGAAATCTCGTTGCGCCTGCAAGAAATGTTCGGCCAGACCAGCCATCCGATGGTCGCACGCACCCCGTTGCGGGTGACGCTTTTGTCGCCGGGGCAAAAGCCGGTCCAGACCACGATGGACATCCCCGGTTTCTGGGCCAATTCCTACGCCGATGTGCGCAAGGACATGCGCGGGCGCTACCCCCGGCATCCATG
>NZ_CAJXIP010000149.1 GCF_913054395.1 uncultured Roseovarius sp. | reverse complement strand
TATTGGCCGCCATAGAAATCATCCCGGCAGATGCCACCGCCGAAACCATCGCATTGGGTGAGCTGTCGCTTGATGGCACGCTGGTTCCTGTTGTTGGCGCGCTTCCGGCTGCAATGACCGCGGCCGAGGAGAACCGCACACTGCTTTGCCCGCAGGCCTCGGGGGCAGAGGCAGCCTGGGTGGAGGCGGCGAAGGTCATCGGCGCCGCCAGCCTAGCCGACGTGGTGCGCCATTTCACCGGGCAAATGTTGATCGATTTGGCCCGACCGGGCGAGGTGAACAGCCCTGCCCCAACCAAAGACCTAAGGGACGTCAAGGGACAGGAACGAGCCAAACGCGCGCTGGAGATCGCCGCGGCGGGCCGTCACCACATACTGATGGTAGGCACGCCAGGGTCAGGGAAATCAAAGTTGGTGGCACGACTGCCGGGCATTTTGCCGCCACTGACGCCCGCTGAGGCGCTGCAAACCTCGATGATCCAGTCCTTGTGTGGCTTGATCGAAGAAGGTGGCATCAATCGCACACGTCCGTTCAGGGAGCCACACCACACCGCATCAATGGCGGCGATTGTTGGTGGTGGGCGTCAGGCCAAGCCGGGCGAGATCAGTCTGGCCCACAATGGTGTTTTGTTTTTGGACGAATTTCCAGAGTTCAATCGTGCTGTGCTGGAAACTCTGCGCCAGCCGATTGAAACCGGCGAGGTGATGATTGCCCGTGCCAATGCGCATGTGAAATACCCCAGCCGGTTCATGTTGGTGGCGGCGGCTAACCCGTGCAAGTGCGGCTATCTAACGGATCCTGCCCGCGCCTGTTCCCGTGCGCCGATCTGTGGCGAGGATTACATGGGGCGGATTTCCGGCCCGCTCATGGATCGCTTTGATTTGCGGGTCGAGGTCCCGCCCGTGGCCTTCAGCGATCTCGATCTGCCCGCCTCTGGCGAAGAGTCAGCAACCGTCGCCGCGCGCATTGCCAACGCCCGCAACATCCAGTCCGCACGTTTTGCCGATCACCCGGATATGCGGCTCAATGCCGATGCCGAAGGTCAGCTTCTGGAGGATGTCGCTGGCCCCGATGCGGAGGGGCGCGCCCTGATCAACCGGGTGGCCGAGCGCTTTGGCCTGTCGGCGCGCGGCTATCACCGGGTGCTGCGAGTGGCGCGCACGATTGCCGACCTCGACGGATCGCAGGCCGTTCGACACCCGCATGTCGCAGAAGCCGTCAGCTTTCGTCTGGCCGGGATGAAAGAGACGTGATCCAGAGCGCCACCTGATAAAGCGTGTCCTGCGCCTCGGGCAGCAGCCCCTGAAACAGCGGCCAGACATGCGGCAGGTCATGTTCGATCCTGCACTCCGTGGTGACGCCCTGCGCCTCAAGCCGGGCGGCCATCCGTCGCGTGTCATCCAGAAGGATCTCGGTATCGCCCACCGCTAGCCAGACCGGTGGCGCGCCTTTGAAATCGGCCCCAAGCGGCGTGGCGCGCGGGTCCGCGGGATCACCCCCCTGAAGATACATCTGCGCCATATCGCCGATCCGCGTCACTGGCAAAAGCACGTCGGCGCGCGCGTTGGCGTTTATGCTCGGCCCTGAAAATGTCATGTCGGTCAGCGGTGAAAAGGCGAAGGTGCCAAGCGGCGGGCGCAGCCCCAACCGCGCGATCTCGGCCAAAAGCGCCAGCGCCAGACCGCCGCCCGCACTATCGCCGCCAAGCACCACGCCGCCGGGATGATCCGCCAGGGCGCGATAGGCGTCCAGGGCATCCTCGATCGCGGCGGGAAAGGCATGCTCCGGCGCCAACCGGTAATCGGGCAGGCAGGCGGGCAAACCGCAGAGCGACGACAATCGCGCCAGCATCGCCTTGTGGGTGCGCGCCGATCCGAACACATAGCCGCCGCCATGAAAATAAAGGATCACCGGCCCGGCATCCCGCATGGCCCACGGGCCAGAGGCCCAGAGCACCGGCACATCGCCAAGGGTTTCCCGCTCAAAGCGGCTGCCGCGCGGGCTTCGGAACAAGCACCACGCCTTGCGCTCGAAACTGCAGCGCAGCTTGGCCGGATCCCTCGCCCGCGCCAGATGCGGCTTTTCCATAAGCCGCAATTGCAGGTTCAAAACGGCACGGCGCAGGCTCATGCGCGCTTGGCTTCTATCACCTCCCAGATTTTGGCGGCGATGTTCACGCCGTCAAAACGCTCCAGCTCCTGAATGCCGGTGGGCGAGGTCACGTTGATCTCGGTCAGATAGTTGCCGATCACGTCGATACCAACAAAGACCTGTCCCTTTTCGCGCAACAGCGGGCCGATCGTGGCACAGATTTCAAGGTCGCGCGCGGTGAGTTCAACCTTTTCGGGCCGCCCGCCTACATGCATGTTGGATCGCGTTTCACCGGTGGCGGGCACACGGTTGATCGCGCCGACCGGCTCGCCGTCGACGAGGATGACGCGCTTGTCGCCATGTTTGATCTCGGGCAGGTATTTTTGCACGATCAGCGGTTCGCGGCTGAAGCCGGTGAAAAGCTCGTGCAGGCTCGACAGGTTGCGATCGGATTCGGGCAGGTGAAACACGCCCGCTCCGCCATTGCCGTAAAGCGGCTTGAGGATCACGTCGCCATGACGTTCGCGGAACGCCCGGATCGTCGCCAGATCGCGCGCAATGGCCGTCGGCGGCATCAGCTGGGGGAAATCCAGAATCAAAAGCTTTTCCGGATAGTTGCGCACCCAGAATGGATCATTCACCACCAGGGTTCCGGGGCTCAGCCGATCGAGGATATGGGTCGTGGTGGTATAGAACATGTCAAACGGCGGGTCCTGGCGGAGCCAGACCACATCGAAATCGGCCAGATCGACCGTCGTCTCTTCGCCAAGGCGGAAATGATCGCCCTCGACCCGCTGGACGCTAAGCGGCCAGCCCCGCGCAGTGACCCGCCCCTCGTCATAGGCAAGCTTGTCAGGCGTGTAGTGAAACAACTCGTGCCCACGCGCCTGCGCCTCTTCGGCAAGGCGAAAGGTGCTGTCACCATTGATATTGATCGGCCCGATCGGGTCCATCTGAAACGCGATTTTCATGCTTTGCCCCTTTGTTCAGGTCTGCCACTTACATGCGGCATGGGCGGCAAAGGTGCAATTCAGAAATGACCAAAGGCGTTCTCGACGATCTCGATCGCGCCCGATCCATCGACCGCCGCCAGATCAAATCGCACCGAGGCAAGTTGCCCTTCGGGGGTCTGGCCAAGATATTCCGCCGCCGCCGCACAGATGCGCCGGGCTTGCGTCGGGCGCAACCGTGCAAGCGCAAGATCAACCGTAGCCGCCTTTTTGACCTCGCAAAACACATAAACCTCGCCGTCGCGCAGGATCAGGTCGATCTCGCCCCCCTGCCCGCGCCAGCGGCTTTGCAGGAGCGCCGTTCCGCGCCCGCCATAGGCGCGGATCACGCTTTGCTCGGCGGCCTGTCCCGAAAGATAGGCGCGTTGGCCTTTTTCCTGACGCCGCTTTGCAACAAGGGCCGCAGCATCATCGACCTTACCCTGCTCCATGCCCGCCGCGCCCCTTCACGCAAATGCCCTAATCCCCGGCCGCCAGTTGCAGCGCGCGCTGATAGACCTGCCGCCGGGGCAGGCCAAGCTCTGCCGCGACCGCATCGGCCGCGTCGCGTACCGACAGCCGCTCAAGCGCCTTGCCCAGTGCCAGATCTAAGTCCTCTTCGCTAACATTTGCTGAACGCGCGCGGTCAATGACCACCACGATCTCGCCCTTGGGCGGGTTTTCGGCACAGCTTGCGGCAAGCTCTTCAAGCGTGCCGCGCCGCACCTCTTCGAATTTCTTGGTCAATTCCCGGCACATCGCCGCATCACGCGCACCGCCAAGCACCAGCGCGGCATCGCGCAGCATCGCCGCCACCCGCTTGGGCGATTCGTAAAACACCAGCGTCGCGGGTACGTTGGCCAACTCGCCCAACACGGTCTTGCGCCGCCCCGAGGCATTGGGCAAAAATCCCGCGAACAGGAACCGGTCGGTCGGCAGGCCGGCCAGCGTCAGCGCCGTGATCACCGCCGAAGGCCCCGGCGCCGAAACAAGGTCATAGCCTTCGGCCACAGCCGAGCGGCCCAGATCGAAACCGGGGTCGGCGACCATCGGCGTGCCCGCCTCCGAGGCATAGACCACCGATTTGCCCTCGGCCAAAGCCGCGAGGATACGCGGGCGCATCCGTTCGCCGTTGTGATCGTGATAGGCCCAGAACGGCCGCTCGCCCACCGGCACGCCGTGAATGTCCATCAGGTGCCTCAGGCTTCTGGTGTCTTCGGCGGTAATCACATCCGCCGAGGCCAGGATATCCAGCGCGCGCAGCGTGATATCGCGCGCCGTACCGATCGGCGTCGCGATCAGATAGAGGCCGGGGGCCAGTTTTTGCTTGTTGAGATTCACCACTGGACCCGCCCTCTGTGACGTTTATTATCGCGTGCAATCGCGTATGGCCTCGGGCAAAGCGCAAAAAGGGAGTGAGACCATAGCATGTTCGTCTTTTTAAATGTCATCCGCAAACCAGTCACCCGCCTCTTTGTGGTCTTCGCTGCCTTCTGGCTCGCCGCCTGTCAACCTGTATCGCTGAGCAATACCGGCGGCGCAACCGGCACCTCAGGCGCTCCGGTTACCGTGGCGCTTCTGGTGCCGCATGGCTCTGCAAGCGCGCAGGAACAGCAATTGGCCCGCGATCTGGAAAGTGCGGCGCGCCTGGCGGTATCTGATCTGGCGGGCGTCACGATCGACCTGCGGGTCTATGGCACCGCCGGTCAGCCGGCGCAGGCCCAGACCGCCGCCCTCAACGCGGTCGCGGATGGCGCGCGCATCATCGTCGGCCCGCTGCATGCCGAATCGGCCAATGCCGTGGCCGTCGCCGTGGCCAACAAGAACGTCAACGTTCTGGCGTTTTCCAACAACCCCACCATCGCGGGCGGCAACCTCTTTATTCTCGGCCAGACCTTTCAGACCACGGCCAACCGGCTTGCCGATTTCGCCACCCGCCAGGGCAAATCGCGGATCATGGCTGTCTATTCCGACAACCTCGCAGGTCAGCTTGGCCGGGCCGCGATCGAACAGGCCGTTCGCAACAATGGCGCGATCCTTGCCGGAAGCGTCAGCTATGAATTCTCGCAACAGGGCGTGGTCAGCGCCCTTCCCGCGATCCGCGCCGCCGCCGAAACCAATGCGGCCGATGCGATCTTCATGACCGCCAATACCGCAGGCGCACTTCCGCTGTTTTCCCAGATGCTTCCGGAATCAGGGCTTGGCCCCGACAAGGTTCAGTATATCGGCCTCGCCCGCTGGGACACGCCGCCACAGACACTCGACTTGCCGGGCGTTCAGGGCGGCTGGTTTGCCCTGCCTGATCCGCTGCGCACCGCACAGTTCATAAACCGGTTTCAGGCTGCCAATGGCACACCTCCGCACCCGATTGCAGGGCTGGCTTATGACGGAATCGCCGCCATCGGCGCACTTGCCAGTTCCAATCAGCGAGAGGCCCTTGGCCGAAATGCCCTGACCCAGCCCGCCGGTTTCCAAGGCGTCAACGGCGTCTTCCGGCTGAACCTTGATGGCAGCAACGAACGTGGCCTGGCGGTTGCAACGATCCGCGACAAGCAGGTCGTGATCCTGTCGCCTGCACCGCAAAGCTTTGGCGGCGCAGGATTTTGACGGGTTTCAAGCAGCCATAGCATGACACATATCATCACGCGCCGGGACGACCTGATTTGCCCCGCAGACGATATCTTTGACCTCAGCGAGGTCGAGACCCGGCTTGCCCAGGCCATAAGCGAAAGCGGTAGCGACATGAGCGCCTTGCGCCATGCCGTGGTCAACCTGCTTGGCGCCGAGATGAAGCGCGGCCGCGCCGCAATCGCAGCCGCCTTTGCAGAGCAGCCCTTTGAGGCACGCCCCGTGACCCGCGCCTATTGCTGGCTGACCGATTGCGTTATCCTGACGACCCTTGACGTGGCTACCCGCGTGATGCACCCGCTTCCCAATCCGACCGAGGCCGAACGCCTTGCGGTCTTTGCCGTCGGCGGCTATGGGCGCGGCGAAATGGCGCCGCAATCGGATGTCGACCTGTTGTTTCTGACGCCCTACAAGATCACCCCCTGGGCTGAAAGCGTCATTGAATCGATGCTTTATATCCTGTGGGATCTGCGCCTTAAAGTTGGCCACGCCAGCCGCACGATCCGCGACTGCCTGCGCCTTGGCGCCGATGATTACACGATCCGCACCGCGCTTTTGGAAAACCGCCATCTGGCCGGCGATGCCAAGTTGGCCAGTGATCTGAACCGCCGCCTCTGGGCCGATCTATTCAAGGGAACCGAACGCGACTTTACCGAGGCCAAACTTGCCGAGCGCGATGCGCGCCACGAAAAGCAGGGCGAACGGTACATGGTCGAGCCCAACGTAAAAGAGGGCAAGGGCGGCCTGCGCGATCTGCAATCGCTGTTCTGGATCGCCAAATATCTGCACGGCGTCACAGATGTCAGCGAGCTGGTGGCGCTTGGCATGTTCACCGACGATGAGTTCAACACCTTCGTCAAGGCCGAGACCTTTCTCTGGGCGGTGCGCTGTCATCTGCATCTGATCACCGGGCGCCCCAATGATCAGCTGACCTTTGACATGCAGGTCGAGGTGGCCGAACGCATGAAGTATTCCGATACCGCCGGGCGCCGCGGAGTCGAGGTTTTCATGCAGGACTATTTCCGCCATGCCACCGCCGTCGGCGATCTGACCCGGATATTCCTGACAAAGCTTGAAGCGTCGCACATCAAATCCGAACCGATCCTGCAACGCCTGTTCCGGCGCCGCAAAAAGTTGAAAGACGGCTATACAGAGGTGCATGGCCGCCTGGCGATTCTTGATGACGACGCGTTCCTGTCGGAACCGCTGAACTTGTTGCGGCTGTTTGAAGAGGGGCTGCGCACCGGCCTTTTGATCCATCCCGATGCGATGCTTCTGGTCACGGCCAACTTGAACCTGATCAATGACGAGATGCGCAACGACCCGCGCGCGCACAAGCTTTTCCTTGACCTGTTGCTCAAGCACGGCAACCCGGAACGTGCGCTTCGGCGGATGAACGAGCTTGGCATCCTGTCGGCTTTCCTGCCGGAATTCGAACCGATCGTCGCGATGATGCAGTTCAACATGTATCACCATTACACCGTCGACGAACATATCATCCAATGCATCAGCCACCTCGCTCAGATCGAGCGAAACGAGTTGATCGAAGAATTGCCTGTTTCCTCGACGATCCTGAAAGAGGGACTCAATCGCCGGGTGCTTTACGTGGCGCTGTTGCTGCATGATATCGGCAAGGGCCGGGACGAGGATCACTCGATCCTCGGGGCGCGCATTGCCCGCAAGGTGGCGCCGCGTCTGGGGCTCAAGCCGAAAGAGGTCGACACCGTTGAATGGCTTGTGCGCTATCACCTGTTGATGTCGGACATGGCGCAGAAACGCGATATCGCCGATCCGCGTACCGTGCGGGGCTTTGCCAAAGCCGTGCAATCGGTCAAGCGACTGGACCTTCTGTTGGTGCTGACGGTGTGCGACATTCGCGGTGTTGGCCCGGACACCTGGAACAACTGGAAAGCGGTGCTGTTGCGGGCGCTCTACAACCAGA
>NZ_CAJXIP010000148.1 GCF_913054395.1 uncultured Roseovarius sp. | reverse complement strand
CGCCCAACGATGCGGTTGTAGCAACCATCCTCAAAGAAGCTTCCCTTCAATTGGAGCGCAGTGGCCAAGATGGATCTATGGAAGGCTATCAGTCGGGCAATCCGCAGCGGGCCTGGATGCTGGCCGGTGCGATTTGGTCGGCAATGACTGGGATGGGCCTGACGTATGCCAATCCCCCTGCGTCCTTTGAGGTGGATGGCCAGAAAGTGCGTCCGCCTAGCCGCATTCGAAGGGAGGGGCTTGCCACCTGTCTTGATAGCTCGCTGCTGCTTGCTGCAGCTTGGGAGCAGGCAGGACTGAACCCAGTTATTCTTTTCAGTGAAGGCCACGCGTGGGCTGGTGTCTGGATTACCAAACGTGATTTCGGACAGGTCACGGAACCTGACGTTGTTACAGTACGCAAGGCATCTCAGGCAAAAGAATTCATTCCAGTTGAAACGACGCTATTGGCGCGGCGTCCCACCATCGGATTTGAGGAAGCCGTCGAAGCTGGCCGAGTTCGGCTTGCAGAGGACCGAGAGCACGAATTCCGTATGGCCGTCGACATAACACGAGCTCGCTCCGCAAAGATTCGCCCGCTGGCCAGCCATGTGGTGGACGAGCACGGAGAGGCTGAACAGATAGAGGCCGCACCAGCAAAACTTCCTTCGCCAATCGATTTAGGATTACTGCCTGCTGAATTGGTCGATTCCGTTCCCAACACACCCAAAGGCCGGATCGAGCGATGGCAAGCAAAGCTCCTTGATCTTTCTCTTCGCAACAGGCTGCTGAACTTCAAGCAGAGCAAGCAAACAGTGCCCTGCATGGTGCCTGATGTGGGTACACTTGAGGACACGTTAGCCGCGGACAAACCACTTCGCACCTACCCTCTGATGGAAGATGACCCCATCGGTGAGCGCCAGCTTTCGCCACAAGACAAGGATGCGATAATTAAGAGCGCCGTCGAAGATGCTTTCCGGCGCGGACAGATCACAGTGCCACTTGATCGTAAGGAAACCGAGAACCGGCTGCTCAGTCTATTCCGCAAAGCCAAGAGTGACCTGCAAGAAGGCGGTACTAACACACTCTTTCTTGCTGCCGGTTTTTTGCGCTGGCAGCGCGAAGGTGATAAAAGGAGCTATCGCGCGCCACTTCTACTTGTGCCGGTCAAGCTCGAACGAAAATCGGCGCGATCAGAATTCACGATTATTCACCATGAAGACGAAGTCCGCTTCAATTCCACTTTGTTGGAGTTTCTTAAACGTGACTTCGACCTTACCCTTCCCGAACTGGAGGGCGATTTGCCCCGCGACGAGAGCGGCATCGATGTACCACTCATCTTCGAATGGATGCGTTCGCGGGTTCGTGATGTTCCTGGTTTCGAAGTGGTGGAAGAAATCTCAATATCAACTTTCTCCTTCACTAAGTTTCTTATGTGGAAGGACCTAGTCGATCGCACCGATCAGTTGCGAAACAACCGGCTCGTCGCACACTTGGTGGATAATCCTGAAAAACACTTCGAATCCGGTCAGGAAAATCCGGTAGTTCCAAATGAAATTGATCGTCGCGTTGTTCCTAGGGACCTAGTAACACCTCTTCCTGCTGACAGCTCTCAGCTTGCAGCAGTGTTAGCTGCATCTGAAGGACATGACTTCGTTTTGGTCGGGCCGCCCGGAACCGGCAAAAGTCAGACTATCGCAAATATCATTTGCCAGTGCATCGCTCACGATAAAACTGTGCTCTTTGTAGCTGAAAAGGCGGCAGCCCTTGACGTAGTGCAGCGTCGACTTGCGGCGAATGGACTGGGTGATGCCGTCCTTGAACTCCATTCCAACAAAACCGACCGAAAGCGCGTGCTCACACAGCTGGGGCGCGGCTGGGACAGAGCTTCAGTTGCAAATGAGCAAGAATGGTTGGATGTGACGGAGAGACTCCGCATAAAGCGCGACCAGCTGAACACTTATGTTGAGGCCGTCCATGCCCGGGGGTCGCAGGGCTTTTCGGTCTTCGAAGCCGTGTCTTGGACGGCTGCGGCGCCAAGCGGGTTAACACTCCAATTCGATAACAAGGATGCGCACGACACGCAGAGTTTCTATCGAATTCTTGAGATAGCGGAAGAACTCGGACGTACACATGCCGCTATTGGCAGTGGCCCATTGCTTCCGCTCATCGGGATAGCGGAATGGTCGTATGCTTGGGAAGAAGAAATTGTTGATCGCGCAACGTCGCTCCGAGGGGTTGCAGAACGCGCCATGCGATCAGCTGCCAATACCGAGACTAAATTGGCTCTTAGGCCAGATGCGTCAGGCTCACCTGAGCGACGCCGAATTTTGCAGTCAGTGGCCTGCCGGATTGAGCCTGACGCGAAGGACTTGAGAACGGTTCCCAGGATTTCTAACGGTGATCTTGGAACGGAGATTGATCGTTTCAAGGCTACAACTGTTGCGCTAAAAAAAGCAAAGAACCGCATGCAGGCCAACTACAGCGAGGAAAATCTCAGACGGCTGCCGGTCAAACAGCTGGATGCAGAGTGGCGCGCGGGCGAAGCCTCGTTCTGGCCTTTCTCGGCGCTAAAAAAGCGTAAAGTACGCAAGCTTCTACAAACCTATGTAACAACGGGCTACGCAGCCCCTGATGAGGATTTGCCAGCCATACTGGACGCGCGTACCCAGATTGAAGTGCTTAACCAAATTCCTGTCGCCGCCCTCGCTGGCGAAGCCCGGTCGGTCGAACAGCTCGAGTGTTGCGTTGCGCAGGCGGCATCTCTGCGAGAAGCGCTGGGCAACGCACAATCGGAAGTCTCAGACACTGTTGCATTCGGTGCCATCGTTGCGGAACTTGAGGAAGGTCCCGAAGGTGAATTGCGCCGGGTGTTGGAAGACTTGCAGACGACCAACAAAGAATTGGATGCCGCTATCGAGGATTTCGAAAAGTCTGGTGGCCAGATGGTTTCGGACATGCCCCTGCGCGATCTTGTTGAAGCCTTGGACCAGACGCTTGCGCAACGCGCTCGACTTGCTGACTGGACACGCTGGCTCGATGTCAGGGCGCGCGCAGATGCGGCAGGCCTCTCTCTGATTGCTGATGCGATGGAGGCGGATGAGCTGAAGGGGAATGCCGTAGACGAGTGCCGCCGTGCATATGCCCGCTGGTGGTTGCCACTTGCAATGGATGCTTCCGAGCCACTTCGCCGCTTCGCCCATTGGGAGCATCAGGATGTTATAGCCGCTTTTAGGGAACTGGACGATGAAGCTGCAAGGATTGCCCCGATCGAGGTGATGCGCAGAATTCATCACCGTCTCCCAGCTCCTGATGGCGTTCCGAGAAACTCTGAATTGGGAGTCCTACGACATCAGCTTGGGCTTCAACGCCCTTCTATGGCGATCCGGAACTTGCTGGAAAATCTTGGAGATACACTTCCTAAACTTGCGCCCTGTGTGTTGATGTCGCCGCTTTCGATCGCCCAGTATCTTCCCGCCGGGCAGGCCGCTTTCGACGTTGTTATTTTTGACGAGGCGTCACAGATCACGACATGGGACGCTATCGGCGCAATTGCACGCGGAAAGCAGTCGATCATCGTGGGCGATCCCAAACAGCTTCCTCCAACAAACTTCTTTGGACGCTCCGACGACGGAGAGGGCGACGATGGTGATGGTGATGGTGGCGGTATGATGGGTGATATGCCTTCTATCTTGGATGAGGTTGCCACGGCGGGCATTCCTACCCGCCGCCTTAACTGGCACTACCGCAGCCGGGACGAGGCTCTCATCGCTTTCTCGAACCATTTTTACTACGATGGAGGGCTCGTCACATTTCCGGCGCCGACGACGGATAGCGAAGCGGTCCAATTCCACAAGATTGACGGCACCTATGCGCGCGGAGCTGGTCGAACTAATGCGGATGAAGCCAAGTCAATCGTTGAGATGATACGTCAGCGCCTAACCGCATGGCTAAAGCTTCCGGAAAAAGAGCGGCCAACACTTGGCGTAATTACGTTCAACGCACAGCAACAGGGCCTTATTCTTGATTTGCTGGATCAAGTTCGCCGCAACAATTCCGACCTAGAATGGTTCTTTGCGGACGAGCGAGAGGAACCAGTGATTGTGAAGAACCTTGAGAACATCCAAGGCGATGAACGCGACGTTATGTTGTTCTCTATTACTTTCGCGCCCGATCTCTCCGGCAAGCTTACAATGAACTTTGGCGCGCTTAACTCCGATGGAGGCGAGAAGCGACTCAATGTTGCCGTTACGCGAGCGCGAAGTGAGTTGCACGTTTTCGCCTCCTTGACGCATGATCAGATTGACCTGTCTCGAACCCGCGCAACAGGTGTCCGAGATCTGAAAACCTTCTTGGATTATGCTGAACGCGGCGCGATCGCTCTTCCCGCCCGTGACGAGGGGTCTCTCGGCCCCGCGGAAAACCCTTTTGAAGAGGCTATAGCTGAAGCCTTCCGTGCCAAGGGCTGGGAAGTTCGCACCCAAATTGGCGTTTCCGGCTTTCGCATTGATTTGGGCATAGTAAACCCTGATCGAGCGGGCGCATACCTTGCCGGTATTGAATGCGATGGTGCGACCTATCATAGTTCTGCGACGGCTCGGGACCGAGACAAAGTACGTCAGGCCGTTCTCGAACATCTAGGGTGGACGATTTTAAGGATTTGGTCAACGGATTGGTTCCGCAATCCGTCGGCAGTGGTCGAACGGCTAAACGAAAACCTTGATAAACTTCTCGCCGCACATCGATCTATAACAGACGACGCCGAAACGCTTTCCGAACCGGTTCTCGAGCCCAATGAACCTCTGGCTCTGCCCATGCCGCGGGATCATGAAGAAGAGACGGAGTCAAAGGGTGTTTCGACTGATATACCTAACAATAAAGGGCAGAAAAGGCTCTTCGCCGAGGTGGCATCTGACCTTGCCCGTTCGCCGGAAACGGTTTCCAACACCGACGTTCCAGCGGCGGATCCCAACCGCTTCTTCGATCTGGACTACTTGGGTGAGCTTCGTCAGATTGTGCAAGATATCCTTATTAATCACGCGCCCATTCCGCTGCGCAACCTGGGGCGGGCTGTAGCCCATCGTCATGGTTGGCAACGCACTGGACGTAGGATCATGAAACGGGTCGAAAGTGCACTCGGAGACGCAGAGGTTTACGATGAATTTGGCGTGCCATTTGTATGGGGTCCTGACACCTTTGAGAACCGGAAAAAATTCCGTGGTCTCTCAGGTCGTTCCATACAGGACGTTTCGAGGGCAGAAATTGCGACAGTGCTTGACGAGATTGGTGAGGACTTGTCTGCTTCAGATGACCCGATCGGTGACTTGGCACGCCACATGGGGGTAAACCGTGTAAGTAGTTCGGCGAGAGAGTATCTTTTGAGCATCAAAAACTGGTACGATCAGCATATGATTGAGTTGTAGATCGGGAACAGGCGAGGTCATCAGGCTTGCTCTCTTGAAGTGCGTCCATTCGGTAAGGAAAAACAGTAGCTCCCGAGGTATCCAAATAGCGAGCCTCGGGATGAACCGAGGCCCGGCTTGTCGTTGCTTTCGCGCCGGAAGTGACGGCGCATATGTTATTAACCTTGTTTCAGGCAGCCGCTGTCTCAACTCTCTGGCCGGAACGCCATCGATGCGCGGTCTCTGCGACGCGGCGGCCAAGGTATTCGGCGGTTCTGAGATCCGAGCCCGTTGGTGCAACTTCGGGCGAAACATCAGCATCCGCCTGGGACATAGCGCCCAGAAACCCGCCGAGGCGGTTCAGATCATCCGGAGAGCCTGTGCTGGTGTTGTTTCCCGGCGGCAATCCCAGTCCGACCCAGACCATGCCGTGCTGCATGGCGAAGTGGTTGATCTGTTGAAGCGTAGCCAGTTTGTCGCCGCTCATGCCGGCTGAATTGGTGAAACCCGCAGCCAGCTTGTTGGTCCATCGGCCTTCGAGCCACCGGCCCGACGTTTCGTCTAGAAACGATTTGAATTGCGCGGATGCACTTCCGAAATATGTTGGAGTGCCGAAGATGACAGCGTCGGCCGCGTCAATTACATCCCAATTCTTCTCGCGCTCTTCGACCGGTATCAGAGCGACGTCTGCACCGACAACTTTGCTCGCGCCGCGGTAAACCGCTTCTGCCTGAACTGCCGTGTGGCCGTATCCACTGTGGTAGACGATTACTATCTTCGCCATTGCTTTCTCCATTTGAGTTGCGTCGACCGTGCCGGCCGGATTGCCTTGACATGCGACACCAAAGCTTCGGAGTAGAGTTTCATCCGAAACTCCGGCGGGATGTCTCGCACGGACATATCGACGAAGATCAGCAGTTGATAATATCGAGTTTTCATGATTTTGATCTTAAATGTAGATCAAGAGAGTTGCCACATGACATTAGATCAACTCGTAGTCCTCGATGCGATCGTCGCCTCCGGAACCTTCCGCGGGGCAGCTGATCGGCTAAACAAGGCACAGTCCGCCGTCAGCCATCAAATCAAGAAGCTTGAGGGTGAACTCGGGTTCGATCTCTTCTTGCGGGATGCCTATAGACCAAAGTTGTCACCGGAAGGTGAAGTTTTCTTTCGTGAAGCAACTCGGGTTCTGGAACAGATTCATGAATTGAAAACTGTCGCAGCCGGGCTCCGGAGTGAGCAAGAGCCCATGATTTCGATCGCGATGACAGCTACGATGTCGCTGAATCCAATCTTGAACATCTTGGGAGAGGTCGGCCGAGCCTTTCCCGGAACACATATCAAGCTGGTGACTGAAATGATGGGCGGCCCGTTGGCGCGTCTCATGGAAGGTCATGCCGACCTGATCATCGCGGGACTTGACGGGGTGCCCATCGACGAGGTCGAAACACTCCCGGTCGGTTCGATTACGATCCGCCCCGTGGCCAGCCCCGGATTTCCAGCAGCCGAGCGATCAGGGGTGAGGTCACGTCGCGAGATGCAGAGCTACACTCAAGTCATCGTATCGGGAACGGGCGGCAAGGACTACGACCAAAGCCGCGACCTGCTCTCTGGCGGGCAGCGTTGGACTGTCTCGGACTTTCAGGCAAAAAAGTCGATCATCAAGGCAGGCATGGGGTGGGGTGGAATTCCGGAGCACTTGATGACCGAAGAACTGGCGGCAGGCGAGCTCGTTCCCTTGGCTGTAGAGGGCTATCCTCCGCGCCATACCGAAATATTCGCAATTAGACGCCGGGACCGCTCGATGGGTAAGGTCATGTCGAGCATCTGGGAAAGGTTGGCGGAAAAAGCGCGTTAAGGCGCGAGATCGAAAGTCGCGCTTGAAGCTTTTATTGAAACCGACCAGATGGGCCCAGCTTCGGCGCCAGCCGCTTATTGCGCACGCGGTCAGTTACAGAGGTTTTGTCGGCGTCGTGTGCCCAAAACCACCTTGGCACGCGCCGACATGCTTGATGACGCTCTGCGCGCATTATGCACCTCACATGATCTAATATTATGATCTTGATCATGATAACTTAATATTATCTTGGGATGGTTTTTGTTGCTACGTCCGGACGGACTACTGAAACGGAGCATCTAATGAAACTTTATTCCAAATCTTGGGTTCGCGGCTTCGCCGAACCGAGCGCGTCGAACAAACTCAAGGCTCGGCCCATAACGAAAACCATCTTTGATACCGGAGATATTGAACGATGACCGCGTCACATGAAACCAAAATACGGGAGCTCATGAAGCTCT
>NZ_CAJXIP010000147.1 GCF_913054395.1 uncultured Roseovarius sp. | reverse complement strand
GGCAACAGCCAGGACCGCGAATGGCGGCTTGAACTTGGCAATGACGGATCAATCCGCGCCGAGGCCGATGATCTTGTCGGTGTGGGCCATGGCCAGCAAACCGGCACGGCGGCGCGGCTTTGCTATCGCATCCGCCTGCCGAAAGAGGCGGGCGGCCATGTGCTTAGCGTCACCGACTGGATGTATCTGGCGCCCAATGGCGTGGTGGTGAACAAAAGCCAGTTCCGCAAATTCGGCATCAAGGTGGCCGAGCTTGTGGCAACCATGCGCCGGGTCGATGCCTGATGGACTGGCAGGGCAAGAAATACTGGCTGGTCGGGGCAAGCGAAGGCCTTGGCGCCGCTCTCGCCCACAAGCTTAGCGCGGCCGGGGCCGAAATCATCGTCTCGGCGCGCAGTACGGACCGGCTGGCCGAACTTGTGAAGGCCCTGCCCGGTCGCGCCCGCGCCGTAAGCGTCGATGTGACCGATGCCGCAAGCGTGGCCGAGGCGATCAACGAGATAGGCAAGATTGACGGCATGGTCTATCTCGCCGGGGCCTATTGGCCGATGCCCGCAGGGGAATGGAACGCCGGGCACGCCATTGCCATGGCCGAAGTGAATTTCACCGGCGCCCTGCGCGTGGCGGGTGCCGTTCTGCCCGATATGGTGGCGCGGGATGCGGGCCATGTGGTGATGACCGGCTCTCTCTCCGGGTTCCGGGGGCTGCCGGGGGCAATCGGCTATGGCGCATCAAAGGCAGGGGTCATGTCGCTGGCAGAATCAATGCGCGCCGATCTGTGGCGCACGGGGGTCCGGGTACAGCTTGCCAATCCCGGTTTCATCAAGACCCGGCTGACCGACAAGAACACCTTCAGGATGCCCTTCATCATGACACCAGAGGCAGCGGCGCAACAGATGTTCGAGCTGATGTGCGACGACACCGCATTTGTGCGTCATTTCCCGCGCGGTTTCAGCTATCTCTTTCGCCTGTCACGGCTTTTGCCGGACTGGGCCTATTACCGGCTATTTGCGTAAGATCAAGGACGCCGGTCTCCCGGCGCGCCATTTCTGTGATAGACTAGCGCAACAGGAGATACACCATGCTGGAAATTTCAGTACATAAAATCGCTCAGGTCATCCTTATGGCCCGCGAACTGGACCGGGCCGAAGGCGAGCTCAGGGCCTTTATCGACCAGCTGACGGATGAGGAAAAGGCAAGCCTTGTCGCAGTCATGTGGATCGGACGCGACAGCTTTGACGCCTCGGATCTCGAAGAGGCGAAACGCACCGCCTTTGAAGAAGCCACGACCCCGACCGCCGATTACTTGCTAGGCTCGCCACACCTTTCGGATCACCTGGAAAACGGGCTGGATGCCCTGGGCCTCTCGGCCCTGGACGATGAAGACGAGCTGATGCGCTGATATCGCACCGATGCTCGACAGACCGCCCCGGAAACGAGGCGGCCTAAAGGGGCCGATGCCTGGCCTGACCCGCCTCAGGCGAGGTGATCGACCACCTGCAAATGCTGCGCAAGGCGGTCAACCTCGGCCAGAAAGCGGTTGACGAGTTTCGGGTCATGCGGCGCCGGGGTGACTCCCACGGGGATTTCGCGGTTGAGCACGGCCTCGACCGCGAGGGACACCGGCACCGATACCAGCCGCGCCATCGCGGTTCCGCGCTCGTCGCCCCAGGCATCCATCACATAGGTCTTGTGCCAGACCGGCATGCCCGCTTTTTCGGCCTTGAACCCGACACACATGACAACGCGGTCCGGCTCGCCCTCGTCATAGGCATTCTCGTTCCAGAAGGTATCCGACATCTCTTTCAGACGCGCGTCGCCCTCGGGCCCCTCCAGCGTTTCGATCTCGGCGAAAACATCGCGCCAGGCCTCGCTCCAGCCATTCAGCCGCAGCGTGCCGCGCACGAATTCCTTGACGCGCCAGGCCGCATCAAACCGGTAGTCCTCGATAAACGGCAGGGAATCTCGGTTCGGATAGACCTCGAATGTCTCAGGCGTCTGCAAGGGGGCGCTATAGCTGCTGATAGCATCCCAGGGCCGCGCGACGTTCAGCTCGCTGTAATCCCGGATCGAGCGCGACGGCGAGCGCAGCGCCTTGAGCACCCCAAGCGGCGACCAGCTGAATTTATAGCGAAACGGATTGGGATGCTTGGGAATACCGCCGCAATAGGAAATGAACGAGATGTCATTCCCTGCGTCATAGGCATCCGAGGCGCGATACTCGGCGACAAGGTGATGCGCCATCAGATGGTCAATGCCCGGATCAAGCCCGATCTCGTTGACAAAGCTCAGCCCCTTTTCGCGCGCTGCCGCGTCCAGCCTGCGCATTTCCGGCGCGATATAGGATGAGCTGACGAAATGCGCGCCCTTTTCAAGGCAAAGCTCGGCCAGCGGCACATGCCAATCCCCCGGAAGCATCGAGACAACCAGATCGCCCGCCTTGAGGTCGCTCGCCAGAGCATCGCGGTCAAACGCCTTGATCGCCTGCGTAAGGTCGCCCACGGCGGCCTCGGCCTTGTCGACAGAGCGGTTCCAGACCGTCACGGGATGGCCCGCCTCGATCAGGCGGCGCAAACCCGGGATGGCCGAGAGGCCGGTGCCGCACCAGTGAATAGTCATCCTCAAATCCCCTTCATATTATCGTCAAACACCGCCTGCGCCCGCGCCCAGACACCACCGTCCAGCCGGTCCAGTGTCGCCAGCGAGGGCAAAAGCTGTCCTGCGTAATCCTGCGATGATTCAACCGGCAAAAGCGATGGCAGGTTGTCGATCGCCATCACGTCAAGCACCGGGTCGTCGGCAACGCGGATCACGGGCTCTTGCCATGTGGTGGCCCGGTCATAGACCGGCACAGGATTATAATCGCTATCGGGATCGCAGGCCACATCGCCGATCACCGAAAGACGGCGCGGCGCATCAACAGCGGATTTCGGTACGAAAACCGGCGTACCGGGGCGGGCGAAGATGCAGTTCAGGAAAATGTCGTGCTCAAGGATTTCCGGGAACGGCCCGCCGGTCGCGGTCTCGGCCATGTCCCATTTGGTGGTGCGCACATCAAGCGCCTCGCAGAGATCGGCCGCGCCGGTGCCAACCCGGCCAAGCGCACCGATCACGATGGCGCTTGGGCGCGGCCCGGCCGTCGCATCAAGCCGCGCGCGCAGATCGTCCAACAGAGCGTCGCGCCCCCCAAAGGTGGCCACCGGCGCACAGGCCTTGCCCGCCTGTGCGGCAGCCCATGCCATAAGCGACACCGCCGCCCCCGCATACCCCGCCCAATAGCCAAAGGCGGCGACGCGGCGGCCATCCTCATCGACCAGATATTCCAGATCATAAAGCGTGCCGCCCCCGGCCTTGAACCGCTCAAGCAGGCGACGCCCCGAATGCTGCCCCTTGAAGGCATGGCCGAACATGATGTGGCGATGCGGCAGGGGGGTGCCATCCTCGGGCAACTCCTTGAGGCCAAAGATGATCGCATCAGCGGGCGCGGTGGGCCAGCTGTTCTCGGGCGCGATCGCACAGCCCGCCGCGCGGTAGCCCTCGATCGGGATCGCGCGCACATGGCTTTCCTCGACCGTGACTTCGATGCCCTTGGCAATCAGCGCCGCCGCCCCTTCGGGCGTCAGGCCGACGCGTTCTTCATTGGGGCGCTGCTCGGCCCTGACCCAGAGATGTGTCATGTGACCCCCTTAGAGCATACCAAGACTGACGGCGCGCTCGACCGAGGGGCGCGCGCGCATCGCCGTCATAAATGCCTCGATCTTGGGGAAATCGGCAACCGTCACGCCATCGCCCTCAAGCCAGTTGCAGGCGATGAAAAGGTAAGGATCGGCCATGCAGATATCATCACCCAGAATATAAGGCCCGCTCAGCACATTATTCTCGATGAAAGTTGCGCTGTCGGTCATGGTCTGCACCGATTTGGCCTTCATATCCTCGATCGAGCTTTCCTGATCGACCCAACGGGTGCCGCGCGCCTTGTGGGCGTGGTTCACATGCATGGTCGAGGCAAGGTAATACATCACCGCCCGCACCTGCGCGATCTCATAGGGATCGGTGGGGCGCAGCTTTGCCTCGGGCGCAAGATCGGCGATGTAATCAAGCAAGGCCCCGGTCTCGGTCAGAATGCCCCGGTCGGTCACAAGCGCGGGCACGCGGCCCTTGGGATTGATCTTGTGGTATTCGGGCTTGGTCTGTTCCGCGTTGCGGAAATCAAGCCGGATCGGATCATACTCGATCCCCGCCTCGTGAAGGGTGATCGCCACAGCAATCGCGATGGTCTTCGGCGCATAGTAAAGCTTCATCCTGCGTCCTTTCAGGGTCAAATAAAGGTGCGGGCATGGGCCCGTTCGGGTATATCAAGATGCGGGGTGGCGTTGAACGAGCCGACCATCAGCATGTCGTGAACATGCTCCAGGCGATGCATCGAGCTGTTCATGATCTGAAGCATGACCTTGGCCATGCCCGGCGTCTCAAGCCCGAGAGCGTGGCGCATGATCATCCCGATCACCCCACCCGATGTCACCACAAGGATACGCCCGTGATCCTGGCAAAGCTCGTCGATCACCCCGGTGATCCGGCCCGCAAATTCGTCGAAACTTTCGGGCACATCGCTTAGCGCGCCGCGCACCCAATGGTCGATCACCTGCGGCAGGTAGCGGGCAAATTCAGTGGCCTCGCGCGGGGCTGGAATGCCATGTTCGGCCTCAAGTGCCTCGGCAAGCGCGAAATAGCTAAGCTCGTTCAGGCGCGGATCGCGGGTGGTGATCTCATATCCCATGTTGCGCGCGGTTTCGGTCTGGCGGTTAAGCGTCCCGGTCATCACACGGTCGAAATGCGGGTTGGTTCCGGCCAGATGCGCGCCAAGCCATTCCGCCTGTTGCGCACCCAGCACAGAAAGCTGATCATAGCTCTCTTCATTGGTGGCGTGGCTGTTGGCCTGCCCGTGCCGCACCAGAATTAGCTCTGCCAAGGTTCGCGTCCTTTTGTTCCCCGCTCCGGCGCGACGTTAGCGCCGGGCGCGCCGGGGTTAAAGGTGCGCGGGAAAATATTTGCAGCCCCCGCGAGGCCCGCAGCATCGCCTAGCCCTCGTCGCCCCAAGGTGCAGACACCGGCACCCCATTGACCCGGACCTCTCCGGCCAGGTTGTCAAGCATGACGGGACTGTCAAAAAGCGTCAGCGTCGGGCGCGCCCCAAAGCGGCCCTCCATCCAATCGGCCCAGCCCTCGTTGAACCATTCTTCGGCCGCTTCTCGGGTCTCGAATTCGTAAACGCCGCCACCGCCCGCGTCGCTGTTGAGATAGTATTTGCGTCGCAGGCCCTTGACCCGGTGGAAAATCCTGGTGGACTCGAGCGATTGCGCAATCGCCTCCTTCTCGGGGCGCTTTGGCCCGTCCATCGGAATCTGAACGAGGGCGATGATCATGGCTTTCTTCTCCTGATGCTGGGGCAAACAGCGTTTTGCACCCATTCGCCATCACGTTAGCCCAGCCGGAAAATGATGGCAAAGCCCCGCCTGGGCAATCTGCGGCGCAGGAATCACAGGGAACGCTCCGTCGCGGATAAGAAACTTCTGGCCCCGCAGTGGCGTAAAAATGCGGTGAGGTGTCGGGATTAGCGGACTCACTTTTCGCATCGCGTGATCTAACATTGCCAACAAAGGAGACACGCGCATGTCTGACAGGATCACATTCACCCTTGATGGCAATCAGGTCGAGGCCGAGGCCGGCATGACCATCTGGGAAGTTGCCAATGGCCGAGGTCTGGTCATTCCGCATCTCTGCCACAAGCCCGCCCCCGGCTATCGCCCGGATGGCAACTGTCGCGCCTGCATGGTCGAGGTCGAAGGCGAGCGCACGCTTGTCGCGTCCTGCATCCGCGAGGCCCGCGACGGCATGGTCGTCACCACCAATTCCGCACGCGCCGAAAATGCCCGCAAGATGGTCATCGAAATGCTCGTCGCGGACCAGCCCGAGCGCGCCAAGGCCCATGACAAATCAAGCCACCTCTGGGATATGGCGGATGCAAACGGCGTCAGCCAGAGCCGCTTTCCCAAGCTCGAAGAGGGCCGCATTCCGCTTCTGGACGACAGCCATGTGGCGATGCGCGTCAACCTTGATGCCTGTATTTCCTGTGGCTTGTGCTTGCGCGCCTGCCGCGAGGTGCAGGTCAATGACGTGATCGGTATGTCCGGGCGCGGCCATGATGCCTATCCGACCTTCGATATGGCCGACCCGATGGGCGCCTCGACCTGCGTCGCCTGTGGCGAATGCGTCCAGGCCTGCCCGACCGGCGCGCTCATGCCCGCCACGGTTCTGGATGACGCCCAACAGGGCGACAGCGCCGATTTCGACAGCGAAACCAAAAGCATCTGCCCGTTCTGCGGTGTCGGCTGTCAGATCAGCCTCAAGGTCAAGGATGGCAAGGTCAAATACGTCGAGGGCCTCAATGGTCCGGCCAACGAGGGCCGGCTTTGCGTCAAGGGCCGCTTCGGGTTCGACTATATCCACCACCAACACCGCCTGACCAAGCCGTTGATCCGGCGCGAGGATGCCCCCGCCA
The DNA here is from genome assembly GCF_913054395.1 of uncultured Roseovarius sp. Lineage (GTDB taxonomy): Bacteria > Pseudomonadota > Alphaproteobacteria > Rhodobacterales > Rhodobacteraceae > Roseovarius. The sequence goes on along the minus strand of NZ_CAJXIP010000147.1, from coordinate 1,220 downwards.
AGGGGCTGAACGTCGATCCCTCGAACTGGCAGGAATACTTCCGCGAGGCCGAATGGGACGAGGCCCTTGATCTGGCCGCAGGCAAGCTCAAGGCGCTCAAGGATACCCATGGCGGCAAGTCGGTCGCGGGCTTCGGCTCGGCCAAATGCACCAACGAAGAGGCCTATCTTTTCCAGAAGTTCATTCGTCAGGGCTTTAAGCATAACAATGTCGATCACTGTACGCGTCTGTGCCATGCCTCGTCCGTGGCGGCGCTGATCGAAAACGTTGGGTCTGGCGCGGTGACGGCTACCTTTAACGAGATCGAAAATGCCGATGTGGCCATCATCATCGGGTCTAACCCGATTGAGAACCATCCCGTAGCGGCGACCTATTTCAAGCAGTTCACCAAACGCGGCGGCAAATTGATTGTGATGGACCCGCGCGGGGTTGGAATGCGCCGTTTTGCCGATGAAATGGTTCAGTTCCGCCCCGGTGCGGACGTATCGATGCTGAACGCGATTATGCATGTGATTGTCGAAGAGGGCCTGTACGACCAAGGCTACATCGACAAATACACCGAGAACTGGGAAGCCGAAAAACAGCATCTGGCGCAGTTCACACCCGAGGCAATGTCGGAAATCTGTGGCGTTGAGCCTGAGCAGCTACGTCGGGTTGCCCGCACCTTTGCCAATGGCAAGGCAGGACTGATCTTCTGGGGTATGGGTATCTCTCAGCACATTCACGGCACCGACAACTCGCGCTGCCTAATCTCGTTGGCCCTGATGACCGGCAATGTCGGTAAGCCGGGCGCCGGTCTGCACCCGCTGCGGGGGCAGAACAACGTGCAAGGCGCATCTGATGCTGGTCTGATCCCCATGTTCCTGCCGGATTATCAATCCGTAATGGACGATGGTATCCGCAAATCGTTCACCGATGTCTGGGACAGCGATGATTTCAGCAATGACAAGGGCCTGACGGTTACTGAGATCGTCGATCAGGTCTATGCCGGTAATATCAAAGGCATGTATATCCAGGGCGAAAATCCGGCGATGTCGGATCCGGATGCTGAGCACGCCCGCGATGCCTTTGCCAAGCTGGAGCTGATGGTGGTGCAGGACATTTTCCTGACTGAAACGGCAAACTATGCAGACATCATTCTGCCAGCCTCAACCCTGTATGAAAAGAACGGCACTGTCAGCAATACCAACCGCCAGGTCCAGCGGGTGCGTCCTGCTGTG
>NZ_CAJXIP010000146.1 GCF_913054395.1 uncultured Roseovarius sp. | reverse complement strand
TTCTGAAAGCTGCGCCGGAAATGAACAGCCTTGTCGCGCTTGGTGCCTCGGCGGCCTGGGCCTATTCCACGGTCGCGCTTCTGGCGCCCGGCGTTTTGCCCGAAGGCACCCGTGCGGTCTATTTCGAGGCCGCCGCCGTGATCGTCACCCTGATCCTGCTTGGCCGCTGGCTTGAGGCGCGCGCCAAGGGGCGCACCGGCGCGGCGATCCAGAAACTGATCGGGCTTCAGCCCGAAACCGCGCGGGTCGAGCGCAAGGGCAAGACCACCGAGCTTCCGCTTGATCAGGTCGCCGTCGGCGATCTCATCCACCTGCGCCCCGGTGATCGCGTCGCACTTGATGGCGAGGTGATCGAGGGCAGCTCTTATGTCGATGAGGCGATGATCACCGGCGAGGCCGACCCGGTCGCCAAATCCACCGGCGACATGCTTGTCGGCGGTACGATCAACGGCGCGGGCGCGCTTAGTTATCGCGCCACGGCGGTCGGCAGCGACACGGTATTGGCACGCATTATCGAGATGGTCGAACAGGCACAGGGCGCGAAACTTCCAGTGCAGGCATTGGCCGACAAGGTCGTGCGGGTCTTCGTGCCCGTGGTAATAGCCGTGGCCCTTGCCTCGGTGGCGGTCTGGCTTGCGGTCGGGCCGGTGCCGGTACTGACCCATGCACTTGTGGCCGGGGTGTCGGTGCTGATCATCGCCTGCCCCTGCGCCATGGGCCTGGCGACGCCGACCTCTATCATGGTGGGCACCGGGCGCGCCGCGGAAATCGGCGTGCTGTTTCGCAAGGGCGAGGCGCTGCAACGGCTTGACGAGGTGCGCGCCGTCGCCTTCGACAAGACCGGCACGCTGACCATCGGCAAGCCCGGCGTCACGTTGATTGAAACCGCCACGGGCGCGGATCCCGACGACATCCTGCGCCTTGCCGCCGCCGCCCAGGGCAAGTCCGAGCATCCGATCGCCCGCGCAACCGAGGACGAGGCCGCACGCCGGGGCCTTGACCTGCCGCAGGTAAGCGCGTTCGACGCCATTCCCGGTCATGGTATCTCCGCGCAGGTCGAGGGCCATGACCTCTTGATCGGGGCACATCGCCTGATGCAGCGCGAGGGGATTGCCACCAGGACGCTTGATCACGCCGCCAAGACCCTGGCCGATAAGGGCCAGAGCGCAATATTCATCGCCGTTGATGGCCAGCTTGCCGCCGTTCTGGGCATTGCCGACGCTCTTAAACCCTCCAGCCGCGCGGTGATCGACGCATTGCACGCCAAGGGCGTCAAGGTGGCGATGATCACCGGCGACAGCCAGACCACCGCCGAGGCCATCGCCCGCGATCTTGGCATTGACCATGTCGAAGCCGAGGTTCTGCCCGAGGGCAAGGTGCATGCGCTGACCGCCCTGCGCGAGCGGTTCGGCACGCTGGCCTTTGTCGGCGACGGGATCAACGATGCCCCTGCCCTTGCCCATGCCGATATCGGCATTGCCGTCGGCACCGGCACCGATGTGGCCATCGAGGCGGCAGATGTGGTGCTGATGTCGGGCGATCTTGCGGGCGTGCTCAACGCGCTTGATATGTCGCGCCGCACCCTGCGCAACATCCGCCAGAACCTGTTCTGGGCCTTCGCCTATAATGTCGCCCTCATTCCGGTGGCGGCGGGTGTGCTTTATCCGCTGACCGGTCTGATGCTCTCGCCAATGCTGGCCGCAGGGGCGATGGCGCTCAGCTCGGTCTTCGTGCTCTCGAACGCGCTGCGCCTGCGCCGGGTCGCGCCCGCGATGAAAGGAGGTTCTGCATGAATATCTCGGAGGTCGCCAAACGCACCGGATTGCCGCCCAAGACCATCCGCTATTACGAGGATATCGGTCTTGTCCGCCCGGCGCGCGACACCAACGGGTACCGTGCCTTTCAAGAGACGGATGTGCACAAGCTTGCCTTTCTCGGGCGCGCCCGCAACCTTGGGTTTTCGATTGAGGATTGCCGCACCCTTCTAGCGCTTTACGAGGATCAGGACCGCAGCAGCGCCGATGTGAAACATCTCGCGCAGGATCATCTTGCCCATATAGAAGAGAAGATCGCTCAGCTTCAATCCATGCAGGCCACGCTGCGCCATCTGGTACGCGAATGCGCCGGGGATAGCCGCCCGGATTGCCCGATCCTGCGGGATCTTGCGCAGGACTAGCGGTTACTCGCCATACGCCAGCCCCTCGCGGCGCGGATCGGCCCCGCCGCGCAACCCCTCGCCCACCTCGATCGCATGCAACCCCGAGGTAAGATCGCGCAGGTTCACCTCGTACCCCAGGGCGGCAAGCGGTTCTGCCAGGGCCTCGGCGGATGTGCCCGCCTCGATGTCATAGGCGCCGAAGCGGTTCACCAGATGCGGCAGGCTTATGGCGGCCTGCACGTCCATTCCCCAATCGGCCCAGGCAATGATCGTCTTGGCCACATAACCGATGATCCGGCTGCCCCCCGGACTTCCGATGATCAGGACCGGCTTGCCATCCCTGCGCAGGATTGTCGGCGCCATGGAGGAGCGCGGCCGCTTGCCCGGCTCAACCCGGTTGGCGATGGGCCGCCCGTTGTCGTGGCTGGCAAAGGAAAAATCCGTCAGCTCGTTGTTAAGCAGAAACCCACCCACCATCAGCCGCGACCCAAAGCCGTTCTCAATCGTCGTGGTCATCGACAGGGCATTGCCGAAACGGTCATAGATCGAGATATGCGAGGTCGAGGGAAGCTCGATCGCGCGGTCATCGCCCCAGTTGAGCGCATGATCGAATTCGGGGCTGCCGGGGCTCACCTCGGGCAGGGCATCATCGCCGCCAAGCAGCCTGGCGCGTTCGGCAAGATAGTCGCCGGCCAGCAACCCCTTGACCGGCACCGGCACGAAATCGCTATCGGCCAGATAACGGCCCCGGTCGGCAAACGCCAGGCGGCTGGCATCGCCGATAAGCCGCCAGGCCTCGGGGCTATCCGCGCCAAGCGCCGCCAGGTCGACCCCTTCCAGCAGGCCCAGAATCTGCCCCACGGCCACCGCGCCCGACGACGGCGGCCCCATGCCGCAAACCTCATAGGCGCGGTAAGGGGCACAGGTCGCGGCGCGTTCCTTGACCCGGTAGATCGCAAGATCAAGCGGGGCAAGCACGCCCGAATTGCGGCCCGACCTCTGGACACGCTCTGTGATATCCTGTGCCATTTCACCGGTGTAAAACGCCCGCGCGCCCCGCGTCGCCAAAAGGCGCAACGTCCCGGCATACTCCGGGTTGCGCAGGATATCCCCCGCCGCAAGCGGCACACCGTCCGGCAGGAAATAGTCGCGCGTATCGGCAAAGCGCGACAGGCGCGCGGCGTCGCCCGCGATCAGGGCGGCTAGGCGCGGGCTGACGGCGAAACCGTCTTCGGCCAAAGTGATCGCCTCGTCAAAAAGCCCCGCCCAATCGGCGCGCCCCCAGCGGGCGTGCGCCTCGGCCATCAGGGCCGGTGTGCCCGGCGTGCCGACCGAGCGCCCGCCGACAACCGCGTCAAAGAACTTGAGCGGCTGGCCCTCGGCATCCTGAAACAGGCGCGGCGTGGCCGCCAGCGGTGCGGTTTCGCGGCCATCAAGCGTGGTGATTCCCCCGGTCGCCCCGTCATGCCAGACCAGAAACGCGCCGCCCCCAAGGCCAGAGCTTTGCGGCTCGACCAGCCCAAGCACCGCCTGTACCGCGACCATGGCGTCGGCGGCGGTGCCGCCCTGCGCAAGCACCCGCGCCCCGGCCTCGACCGCATGCGGGTTGGCGGCGGCAATCATCCAGTCTTGTGCCGCAACCGGTTGCCCCGCCTCTTTCAGGGCGCGCGCCGGGGCCAGACGTTGCGATGTCTCGATACCTCCGGCGCCAGAGGTTTCGGGCGCGACCGCATCGGCGGCCTGTTGCGCCTGCCCCGGCCCCAAGGCCCAGATCAGAAGCATCCCTGTTACCAGTATTTTCAAGCGCATGATCCCCCCTTTCCGGTCTAGCGAAGCACCCCCGTGCGGTGCAAAGTAATCTTGAGCCCACCATGCGCCACCGATGCGCCACCCGGCAAGAACGGCAGGTCGGTCGCACGCGCAAGGCCGCCGTCGCTTGTCACGATGCCGACACGCCAGCCGCGAAACTGTGTGCGCAGCACCTCGCCCAGGGCGCCGTAAAGCCCGAACAGCAGCTTGCGATTGCCAATCCGCGCACCATAGGGCGGGTTCACCATCACAAGGCCGCGCGGCCCCTCGGGGGGCAAAAGCGCGCTGATCGGCTGACAGGTGAACTCTGTGATGTGATCGACCCCGGCGCGCGCCGCATTGGCCGTGGCCATGCGCACCGCACCCGCATCGCGATCAAACCCATAAAAGCGCAACGGCGTTTCGCGCGCAGGCGCCGCCGTGCGCATCGCCTCCCACGCGCTTGCGTCATATCCGGCCATATCCTGAAACGCGAAATGGCGCGCGCGCCCCGGCAAAAGCCCAAGTGCGATTTCGGCGGCTTCGATCGGAAAGGTGCCGGACCCGCACATCGGGTCGACAATCGGTTCGGACCCGTCATATCCGCATTCGCGCAGGAACAGGGAGGCCAGCGTTTCGCGCATCGGCGCCTTGCCGACCGCCTCTTTATAGCCGCGCCGATGCAACGGCTCGCCCGAGGTATCAAGGCTGAAGGTCACGAGATCATCCTCGATCCGCGCCATAAGGCGCAGAGGCGCTGCATCGTCAAGCGGCGCGCCAAGGGTCTCGGATATGGCGCGCTTGATACGCTCGCCCGCGGCACCGGCGTGATAAATCTTCGACTTGCGACAGGTCACATCGACCCTCAGCGGCACATCCGGGCGCAAAAACGCTGCCCAGTCGAATTTCCGCGACCGCTTGTCAAGCTGCGCAAGATGAAAGGCACGAAACGATCCGATCCGGGCCAGAACCCGCCCCGCGCCGCGCAATTCAAGATTGGCGCGCTGCACATCCGCCCAGCCGCCCATAAAGCTAAGACCGCCGGGATGCTGCGTCGTCGGGCCAAAGCCCTTTTCAGCGGCCTCTTCGGCCAATGTGGTCTCGAGTCCGGGCGGGGCGGCGAGAAAAATCTCGAAGGGCTGGGTTGTGCTCATCGCACCCTCATAGGGCCTTTCACGGCAATATGCGAGCAGTCACAACAACCGCTGCGCACGCGCTTACAGCATCGCCGGAACGACAAGATCGGGCGGGCGGTGGCCGTCATCAAACGTCTTGATATTGACCAGAACCTTTTCCCCCATTTCGATCCGCCCTTCGAGCGTGGCAGAGCCCATATGCGGCAACAGGACCACGTTCTTGAGCTGGCGCAGGCGCGGGTTGATCTCGGCGCCATGCTCGTAGACATCAAGCCCCGCACCGGCAATCTCGCCCGCGCGCAACATCCGCGTCAGGGCGTTTTCGTCGATCACCTCGCCACGGCTGGTGTTCACGATCACCGCGTCGGATTTCATAAGCTTGAGGCGCCGCGCGTTCATCAGATGAAAGGTCGAAGGCGTATGCGGACAGTTCACGCTTATCACGTCCATGCGCGCAACCATCTGATCAAGGCTTTCCCAGTAGGTCGCGCCAAGATCCTCTTCGATCTCGGGGCGCAGACGGCGGCGGTTGTGGTAATGGATCTGCATGCCAAAGGCCGCCGCGCGCCGCGCCACTGCCTGACCGATCCGCCCCATGCCAAGGATGCCTAGGCGGCGCCCGGAAACACGGCCACCAAGCAGGGCATTGGGCGACCAGCCCTCCCATTCGCCGGCCTGCATCCGCGCCAGCCCCTCGGGCAACCGGCGGGTCACGACGAGGATGAGCGCAAGCGTCATGTCCGCCGTGTCATCCGCCGAGACACCGGGCGTGTTTGACACCAGAATACCGTGCTGGCGCGCCGTATGGACGTCGATGTGATCCACGCCCGCGCCGTAGTTCGCAATCAGCCTGAGACCGTCCCCGGCCTGCGCGATCACGCCGGCGTCGATCTTGTCGCTCAACGTGGGCACCAGAACATCGGCCTCTTTCACGGCCTTGATCAAATCGGCCCGCGTCATCGGCTCGTCCCTGTCAGGCAGTTTCAGGTCGAAAAGTTCGCTCATCCGTTTTTCAACAGGCTCTGGCAAGCGTCGCGTTACGACAACACTCAGGCGTTTAGATGGCATCAAGACCCTCCTTGTGCTTTGCAATTCAAGCGCGTTGCTGCCAGAGTGACGCAGGAACGGACGGGGCACAAGAACCCCGTGCATATTGTCGGGCATAAATCGGATAACGATCATGAAATCAGGTATTGCCGCCGTCACGGCGCTGGTGCTTTCGCTGCCAATGGCGCTCGGCGCGCAAGAGCGCGGGCCCGTCACTAACCTGCCGCTTCCGCGGTTCGTGTCGATGAAGGCGAGCGAGGGCAATGTGCGGCGCGGCCCAAGCCTGACGCATCGGATCGACTGGGTGTTCAAGCGCCGCGACATGCCGCTTGAAATCACCGCCGAGCATGGCCACTGGCGCCGCGTGCGCGACCGGGACGGCGCCGGGGGCTGGGTGCATTACACACTTTTGTCGGGCGTGCGCACGGCGATTGTCGAACAGGAGATGCTTGATATTCTCACCAAGCCAGAGCCCGGCGCGATGGTCGCCGCACAGCTTGAAACCGGCGTGATTGCGCGACTCGAGGAATGCGCGGTGGACTGGTGCGAGATTTCCGCCGCCGGATATGACGGCTGGGCGCCCAAATCCGCGCTCTGGGGCGTTGGCGCCGACGAGGTATTTGAATAGGAACCATCCGGTTTCGGCCTGCGCTTCAGGTTGTTTATAAAATAAAATCAATGACCTACTCGACAATTCGCAGATCAGGGCATTTTTTTTGCCTTCGGCTCTTGAACCGCACCAAGGTCCAGAGTAATTACCGCGACACGATTGGGGTGTGGCCTAGCGGTAGGGCAACTGTTTTTGGTACAGGAGATCGTAGGTTCGAATCCTACCACCCCAGCCATCGTCTTCCGAACCTTGAACCTATGAGCCGCGCGGACCACATCCGTCCGGAAAGTGCCCCGATTAATGCCCCAGCTTTGGGGTGGAACGAATAGGGTGTTGCGTCGCTGTAGAGAGGCGTTGTCGCCCTAGTCCGGGTTCTCGTCGGCCTTCTTATCTTTGCTACTACGTGCTCGTCTGGCACCGCCACTGAGAGCAACCACTCCCCGTATGAAGATCAGAATCAGCACCCACTTGAGACCTTTACCGATAAACCAGAAAAGACCTTGCATCACTGCTCCTTGTCGCGTTTCCAGGGTTTACGGATCGCTGATGTGATGCCAGAGGCTACCCCGCCCGCAACTTGAGAAGCTGTCTTTCCTGCCGTCGTGGCTGCGCGTGAGGCCGACTTGATTCCAGAGCCAACACCGCTCGCTACCTGCGACGCTGCCGTTCCAACAGAGGCAACCGTCCGCGACACTGAGAACCGCATTTCCTCGTTGAACACCTTTTCGATGCGCTCAATCGCCATTTCCTCTCGCTCGTCGATTCTGCCATCCGCTTCCATGACTCCACGAAGGAACGCGAGGATGTCGGCAAGCATCCTGTCCGCCCTGCAATCAGGGTTGTCGCGCGCGAAAGCACCCAGTGCGGCAGCGGCTGTTTTGATGTGATAATCGCCATGTTTCGCGGTTACAAAATCGAGACCCCGCTCAACGAATGGCTCGGAATACCCCCACGTCCGAACGAAGTATTTCTTGATTGCGGCAAGTGTCCGTCGTCATATAAAATGGAACATCAGAGCGGCTTGAGCATTGGAGGCTCTG
>NZ_CAJXIP010000145.1 GCF_913054395.1 uncultured Roseovarius sp. | reverse complement strand
GACCCAAGCCGATCCGACCCTGCGCGCCAAGCCGCGCAAGTCCCGGTGACAGGCCATGGAAACCTGGCGCGAATTGTAATATCCAAAAATCACATTATATTGGCGTGATAACAAAAAAGAAAAAACACGAGCAGGTCAGACGTAAACATGACAGACGGATTGAAAAGAACATGGGCCGAACTGGTCCAGCCATTGTTGCGGCGCCCGCGTCGGCTTCAGGTTGCGGCGCTGTGTTACCGCGACAACACTCAGGGCAAAGAGGTGCTTTTGATTACCAGCCGTGGCACCGGTCGCTGGATCGTGCCCAAGGGCTGGCCGATTGACGGGCTGAACGCCATCGAGGCCGCCTTGCAAGAGGCCTGGGAAGAGGCCGGCGTCAAGGCCTTTGCCCATACAGCAGAACCCGTCGGCAGCTTTGAGTACGAAAAATGGATCGACGCGGGCTATGAAACCCCCGTCGAGGCGCATGTCTTCAAGGTCAAGGTGGACGAGCTTGAGGATAGCTATCCCGAAGTGGGCGAACGCAAGCGCCAGTGGTTCAGCCCCGCAGAAGCCGCCAATCTGGTGAACGAGCCGGGTTTACGTGACATCCTGCGGCAAATCTAAGGTCGAATCGTCGCCCTGAGACAAAAGTCGGTTGAAACAAAGGGCCACCCCCGCTACCCGCTTTGTACGCGCGTAGAATCCGGGGACCATCATGGCCGATAAACTAGACAGCAAACACTGGACCACCCTTGATCGCGATCTGGGCCGGATTTCTCAGGTCGAATATGCCACCGCATATGTCTCGCGCCCGCTGGTGGCACCGGGCATTGCCCTGGCCTTCATGGTCTTGGCAGGTCTTGCCGCCGCCATGTTCTTTCAGGCCTCGCCGGTCAACATGATCGTCATCGCCGCAGCGGTGATCGGCGCCTATATGGCGATCAATATCGGTGCCAATGACGTCGCCAACAACATGGGCCCTGCGGTTGGTGCGAATGCGCTGACGATGGGCGGGGCGATCATCATCGCCGCCATCTTCGAAAGCGCGGGCGCGCTTTTGGCCGGGGGTGATGTGGTCTCGACCATTTCCAAGGGCATTATTGACCCTTCGGGCATGTCAGAGATCCAAACCTTTATCTGGGCGATGATGGCCGCGCTTTTGAGCGCCGCCTTGTGGGTCAACCTTGCCACCAAGGTGGGCGCGCCGGTCTCGACCACCCATTCGGTTGTCGGTGGCGTGATGGGCGCGGGCATTGCCGCCGCCGGTTTTTCCGCCGTCAATTGGCCGACCATGGGGGCAATCGCCGCCAGCTGGGTGATTTCCCCGGTGCTGGGCGGGATCATTGCCGCCGCCTTTCTGGCACTGATCAAAAGCCGGATCATCTATCAAGAGGACAAGATCGCCGCCGCGCGCAAGTGGGTGCCCATTCTGGTGGCCATCATGGCCGCCGCCTTTACAAGCTATCTCGCTCTCAAAGGCTTCAAGAAGATCATCAAGATCGAGATGCAGACCGCTCTTGTCATCGGCCTTGTGCTGGGCCTCGCGACCTATTTCATTACCCGCCCGATGATCCACCGCCAGTCAGAGGGGCTGGAAAACCGCAACAAGTCGGTCAAGGTTCTGTTTGGCCTGCCGCTGGTATTTTCCGCCGCAATGCTGTCGTTCGCCCATGGCGCCAACGATGTGGCCAATGCGGTGGGTCCGCTGGCCGCCATCGTCCATGCCGCCGAGGCCGGTGATTTCGCCAGCAAAGTGGCCATCCCGATGTGGGTCATGGTAATCGGCGCCTTCGGGATTTCCTTCGGCCTGTTCCTGTTTGGCCCCAAGCTCATCCGCATGGTCGGCAGCCAGATCACCAAGCTCAACCCGATGCGAGCCTATTGCGTGGCGCTTTCGGCGGCCATCACGGTGATCGTGGCAAGCTGGCTCGGGCTTCCGGTAAGCTCGACCCATATCGCCGTGGGCGGTGTCTTTGGCGTCGGGTTCTTTCGCGAATGGCATATGGAAAATCGCCGCCGCAAGAACATGCCCGTTGCCCCCAAGGTAAAGATCGCCGCCGAGGAACGTCGGCGCCGTAAGCTTGTGCGCCGCAGCCATTTCATGACCATCATCGCCGCCTGGGTGGTCACAGTCCCCGCCGCCGCGTTGATGTCTGCTGTGATCTTTTTCGTCCTCAATAGCCTGAGCGCCTGAGGGGGGGGCCGCAAACCCCGGCTCAGACCGGGATAAGCGCCCAGTAATCCAGATCAAGCATCACATGCGGAAGGTACTTGCCGTCCTCGCCCCTGAGCGTGAACGGCTCGCCGCCCTTGGTGGCCACCAGCCGCAGGCGCAGCGCGCCGACGCCGGGCGCAGAGGTCTCGGCCTTGTCGATCACCTCGGACCAGGCCTTGATCGTATCGCCGGAATAACAGGGGTTGGCATGCGCGCCGCCGTTCAGCCCGACCACCATCTGTGCATTGGCCAGACCGTTGAACGAGAGCGCCCGCGCCATCGAGATCACATGCCCGCCATAGATAAGACGGCGGCCATCGGGGCGCGATCCGACGTCGAAATGCACCTTCGCGGTGTTTTGCCAGAGGCGCGTGGCAATCATATGCTCGGCCTCTTCCACGGTGACGCCATCGACATGGTCGATCTGTTCGCCGATCGCATAATCGCCCCAGCGGTGCGGCTCGCCCGCAAGGGTGAAATCGTAAGTGCTGAAATCAAGACCCTCGGGGAGGATCAGGTCACTGGCAGCCAGCGCAGGCGCCAGATCCGGGATCACCGTTTCAGGCGCGGGCGCGTCAAAGTCGCGCTTGCGCACCATCACCCAGCGTACATACTCGATCACCACCTCGCCGCGCTGATTGATGCCCTTGGTGCGCACGTAAACCACACCGGATTTGCCGTTGGAATTCTGTTTGAGCCCGATCACCGTCGATGACGCACTAAGCGTGTCGCCGGGATAGACCGGCGCGCGCCAGCGCCCTTCGCCATAGCCCAGATTGGCCAGCGCATTCAGCGAAATGTCCGGCACGGTCTTGCCAAAGACCAGATGAAAGGCCGCCAGATCGTCAATCGGGCTGAGCGCAAGACCAGAAGCGCGGGCAAACTCATCCGAGGAATAGAGCGCGTGACGCGCCGGATAAAGCGCGTGATAAAGCGCGCGTTCGCCCCCCGACACCGTGCGCGGCACGGCATGCTGGATGGTTTCGCCAAGGGTATAATCCTCGAAGAAGCGGCCCGGATTAGTCTTTGCCATACTTACTGCTCTCCCAGCTTGATGTCGGGCGTATAGGTGCCATCGGTCTCTTTCACCACCGCCTGACCACAGCGCATGACGCCATTGGCATGATCATAGGAATAGGTCGGACCGCCATGCAGGACCCAGCCCTTGTTAAGCGCCGCCGTGACCTTGTGACAGAAATCAGACGTGTCATCGGCCGATAGAAAACGATAAAGTTTCATGATGTTCACCCCGGAAACGGCCGCACGCCAAGCCACATGTGAATGCCCGCGATCACGGCGAACATGACCAGCGTGATGATCACAAGGACGACATCCTTTTTCGCCGGGCCCGGTTCCGGGCGCACCCAATCCTGCGAGCGGTTTATCACGATCACCTCAAGCACCGCCCAGATCAGCAGCCCGCCGAACAGCACGACCGAGGCCAGATCGCCATTGACCAGCAGGTGCGCCACGGCCCAGATCTTGACCGCTGTCAGCTGTGGGTGACGCATGCGTCCGCGCAAACGGCCCGTGGTGGCGCTCATCCCATAGACGAACACCGCCACCAGCATCAGAAGGTTGTTGAGATGCACCGCCCATGTCGGCGGGTACCACAGATTGACGAACTCGGCCTGTTTGTACCCAAGGATCATCAGGCCGAGACCGGCCAGGACGCCGACGGCGACCACGGCCTTGCCGCCATTGCCCATCTGCGCCCGAAGACCGGGGGCCATGCGTTTGAAAAGATGTGCCGCCACCCAAAGGGCAAGGCCAAGGATCAGATAGAACATCACAGATTACTCCGTTGCCATTTCCGCAATCGCCTGCGCCTTGGCCTGGATACGCTGTGCCGCCACAACATGCAGGTTTTCGACAATCTGACCGTCGACAACCGCAATCCCCTGACCCGAGGCGCGGCTTTCTTCATAGGCGGCGATCTGGCGCGCGGCCAGTTCAATCTCGGAATTTGTCGGCGCAAAGGCGGTATTGGCAATCTCGACCTGCGCCGGATGGATCAGCGTCTTGCCGTCAAAGCCAAGGTCGCGCCCCTGTTCGCATTCGGCCTTGAGGCCATCACCATCGCGGAATCGGTTGTAAACCCCATCCACCGCAACGATCCGCGCCGCACGCGCCGCCATTACGATCATCTGCAACGCGGTCATCAGCGGCAGGCGGTCGGCACGTGTGCGGCATCCAAGGTCCTTGGTCAGGTCGTTGGTCCCCGCCACAAGCCCCGTCACCTGCGCATGTGCCGCAATCTCGCGGGCGTTGAACACGCTGACCGGGGTTTCCATCATCGTCCAGATCGGCAGGTCGCTGCCTATCACATCCGACAGGTTGTCGATATCCGACGAGGTGTTCACCTTGGGCAACAGGATCGCATCCGCCCCCACATCGCGCAGCGCGCGGGCATCTTCCAGCCCCCATTCGGTGGTCAGCGCGTTGATCCGCACGATCTTGAAGCGCTTGCCATAGCCGCCCTGACGCAGGGCCTCGCCCAGAATATGGCGGGCTTCGGCCTTGGCATCCGGGGCAACGGCGTCTTCAAGATCAAAGATGATCGCGTCGGTGGGCAGGCTGCGTGCCTTGTCCAACGCGCGCTCTTTCGAGCCGGGAATGTAAAGCACCGAACGGTAGGGGTGCATGCTGCTGTCCATGGATCTGCCCTCGCGTGGATTCTCATTTTGTAATAATCTTGCGCAGGAATGGCATTTTTTGGCGGAAATGTTCAAGCACTTTATCGCCGCATCGCAGCAACTCATCACATTTTCACGATCATTAGCCCCTCGGGACGCGCCGTTAACCATCTTTTCAGACCTCGCTCCACATCCTTCACACGGGCGGTTTGGCCCCTCCATGGGAAAGGGTGTGACAATGATCAAGCGACTGCTGACAGGTGCCATTTCGGCGCTGCTGTTTCTGAATGGTCCGGCGCTTGCGCAATCGGCGACCTGCGCCCCGCGAGATACGGTGGTCGAGCGGCTGGCATCCTCTTACGGCGAAACCCGGCAATCCATGGGGCTTGGCGCCAATAACGTCGTGATCGAGGTCTTTGCCTCGGCCAGATCCGGCAGCTGGACGATTACAGAGACCGGCACCGATGGCATCACCTGCCTTGTCGCCAGCGGTCGGGCCTTTGAGGCTATTGCTGCCCCCCTACCCTCTCCCGGAAATGACGCCTAGCCCAGGCCATCCCGGACAAACGTGGCCTAGGTCACGAGCGGCAAATCGCAGGTACAAACAAAGTCCGCGAAGCCCGACACGATCCCGCCCACGCGCAGACCGCGTTATGGCAATATCGACAGAATCGCACTTGTGGCAAAGGCCGCGCCAGACCGGAAGTCACCCTTCGGGAATTCCGCGAACATGGCACCCGTGCGCCCGCCCGGCGCCACACCCTGCATCCCGTAAATCCATTTCGCACGAACACTTTAACTGGTTCCAGAAAGCCCCGGCGCCCCGGTCATTCTTTTTTGCCGCATTGCAGCACCCTTGCAAGCGGCAAAAAATAGGACTACCCCCAAGCGCAACTTTTCAACCGACTGGAGATACATCCGATGGCCAGACCCAAGATTGCGCTTATTGGCGCCGGACAGATCGGCGGCACCCTCGCCCATCTCGCCGCGCTCAAGGAACTGGGCGATATCGTTCTGTTCGACATCGCCGAAGGCACCCCCGAAGGCAAAGCGCTCGACATCGCCGAATCCGGCCCCTCGGAAGGGTTCGACGCAACCCTTAGCGGCACCCAATCCTACGCCGACATCGCAGGCGCGGACGTCTGCATCGTCACCGCCGGTGTGGCCCGCAAGCCCGGCATGAGCCGTGATGACCTGTTGGGCATCAACCTCAAGGTCATGAAATCGGTTGGCGAAGGCATTGCCGCCCACGCGCCGAACGCCTTCGTGATCTGCATCACCAACCCGCTTGATGCGATGGTCTGGGCGCTGCGCGAATTCTCGGGTCTGCCGCATGAGAAAGTCTGCGGCATGGCCGGTGTTCTGGACAGCGCACGCTTCCGTCACTTCCTGTCGCTGGAATTTGGCGTGTCGATGCGCGACGTCACCGCCTTCGTTCTGGGCGGGCACGGCGACACCATGGTACCGCTGGCACGCTATTCGACCGTTGGTGGCATTCCGTTGCCCGACCTGGTCGACATGGGTTGGACCACGCAGGACAAGCTGGATGCCATCATTCAGCGGACCCGCGATGGCGGCGCCGAAATCGTTGGCCTGCTGAAAACCGGCTCGGCGTTCTACGCCCCGGCCACAAGTGCAATCGAGATGGCCGAGGCCTATCTGAAAGACCAGAAACGCGTTCTGCCCTGCGCCGCCTATGTGGACGGCGCCTTTGGCCTGAACGGCTTTTATGTTGGCGTTCCGACCGTGATCGGCGCGAGCGGCATCGAAAAAGTTGTCGACATCAAGATGAACAAGGACGAGCAGGCGATGTTCGACAAGTCGGTTGATGCAGTCAAAGGTCTGGTCAAGGCCTGCAAGGAAATCGACCCCTCGCTGGCCTGATACCCATAGAACACAGTATAGAACGGGGCCGGATCACTTCCGGCCCCGATTCTTTTCGGGCCTCTGCGCCAAGGATGAATCATATTTGTGATCACACGTTTTAATCCTGTGATCACAAAAACGGGAAAATCGCCGAAAAATCCACAATTCGGAAGAAACCGTTTAATGCGCCCTTAAATATATGCCTATACCTGTTCCAATCGCAGCAATACGGGACAGTTTCATGAATATCCATGAGTATCAGGCGAAAGCACTGCTTCGCTCTTACGGCGCCCCGGTGTCGGATGGCCGCGTGGTTCTTCGCGCCGAAGAAGCCAAAACCGCCGCCGGCGGACTCGACGGCCCGCTTTGGGTTGTCAAAGCACAGATCCACGCAGGTGGCCGCGGCAAAGGCAAATTCAAAGAGGCCGGCGCCGGCGAAGCGGGCGGTGTACGCCTTGCCAAATCCGTCGAGGAAGCCGCCGAAGAAGCCAAGCGCATGCTCGGTCGTACCCTTGTGACCAAACAGACCGGCCCCGTCGGCAAGCAGGTCAACCGCATCTACATCGAGGACGGCTCGGGCATCGAAACCGAAATGTATCTCGCGCTTCTGGTGGACCGTCAGACAAGCCGCGTGTCCTTCGTCTGCTCGACTGAAGGCGGCATGGACATCGAGGAAGTCGCCGAGGCGACCCCCGAAAAGATCCTGAGCTTTAGCGTCGATCCCGCGACCGGCTATCAGGCCTTTCACGGCCGCCGCATCGCTTTCAACCTTGGCCTGACCGGGCCGCAGGTCAAGCAATGCGTCGCGCTCATGGGGACGCTCTACAAGGCCTTCGTCGAAAAAGACATGGAGATGCTTGAGATCAACCCGCTGATCGTGACCGACAAGGGCGATCTCAAGGTGCTCGACGCCAAGATTAGCTTTGATGGCAACGCGATCTATCGCCATGCCGACATCGCCGAGCTGCGCGACACCACCGAAGAGGATCCCAAGGAACTCGAAGCGTCCAAATACGACCTCAACTATATCGCCCTTGATGGCGAAATCGGCTGCATGGTGAATGGCGCCGGTCTTGCGATGGCCACCATGGACATCATCAAGCTTTACGGTGCCGAACCTGCCAACTTCCTTGATGTGGGCGGCG
>NZ_CAJXIP010000144.1 GCF_913054395.1 uncultured Roseovarius sp. | reverse complement strand
ACAGTCTGGTACAGTCCCGCCGCAAAACCGAAAAAAGCATGCAATGCGCAAGCGATCTCAAATACAAACTGGAAACCATCCAGCAATTGAATTTCGAAGATCCAATCTCACTCAACGGGCTGAAGAATTTCCTGCGATACGTTGAATTTGACAACTACGTTGCGCAGCTCGCGCGGCGTAAGATGTTTGGCTCGCAAGCCATTTCCGTCATCCTGCAAGATGCCGACATGTTTTATCATCATGTTGGATGCGAAGGCTTTCGGGATGCCATCCAGGATGTGGCTTCCTGCATTCAAGGTGTAGCCGATGACATGGATTTTGTTTTTTCATACCGTGGCAGCGGCATTTTCGTGGTTATCTTGCACGGCCGGAAAGTGACGGATTCCATCCTTGGAACGCTAAGCTTTGGCGAGATGGTCGGTGCGCAGCTGAAACGGCACGTAGCGGATGAGCGTGTAGAGGTTCTGGTCGGAGAGCCGGTATCCATGCGCATGTTGTCCCGGAGCAATGCGACCGGAGCGCTCAAGAGAGCCATCGATTGCGCCAAGCATCTTGAAAGCGAGATGCGCAAGAGCGACTATGCGAAAAGTTTCGATGTGGACGGCTATTATCCCCCTCAGAAAAAAGGGCAGAAACGGGTCTATGAGCGCGTTTTGCGAGAGCTCTTTGGCGAAGACAGCTATCTGAACATCGAATAGCCCCCGCGCGAAGCCCTCCGGCTTGCCGCTGTGCGTAAACAAGGCAAACTGCAACACACCCACAACAGTTCAAGACCGTTTTGCGGCAATGGTTCCACTGCCCTTGCCGAACATCACGGGGATGGTTAACACTTCTTGGGACTTCGCTTTGATTGCGGAAGAAACAAGAATGGATACCATGGCACGGTTGTATTGTTGACTGGATGCTTTTGGCTAAGTTGATGAAATCGTTTCCGAATTTTTCCGGTGGCTATGTTTGAGCCTTGCGTCGCGCTCTTATTGGGGGCGTGGAGGGAAAGCAAAAACCGCTGGTTGGTAATTCGGGGGTGGGGGTATGATGACGACACCAGCGCCATTTGAGGCGGTGCCGATAGCGGCCAAGCTTGCGACAAAACCCGTCGGGCTTATGGAATTTGCACGGCTGGCGGGGCGAAATATGCTCGAGGTCATTCCAAAGGAAACCTCGGAGCAGACCTACGTTCGGGGCCCTTTGAATATTCACTACATTTGTGATCCCGAAATCATCACCGAACTTCTGGTCGGTAGCGGGCGGCGTTTTCCGAAGGCCAAATTCACCAAGGACATCATCGGCTCGGCCGTCGGCAACGGTCTTATCCTGGCGGAAGGTGAGAAATGGCGCAAACAGCGCCAGCGGTATTCTCCCTTGTTTGCGGCACGGAACCTGCCGCTTTTGGCAACGCATTTCGCGGAAACCGGCATGGAAGTTGCCGACTCTTTATATGAAGGGCACGGGATTGTGGACGTCACGCAAATGGCGCCCGCATCCACCATTACCAACATTTCGCGGGTCATCTTTTCCGGCAACGAAGAGGTCTCGGCAGAAGAAATAAGGGCCGGTCTGAAGCGGTACTTCGAATACATTTCGGAGATTTCGCTTTTTGATCTTATGCGGTTGCCGAAATGGATACCGCGCCGGAAGTGGTTGCGGAGTAAAAAGCCGGTTACGAATATGCGTATCCTGGCGCAGCAGGTGATCGAAAGCAGGCGTGCGGAGAACCGGGTCATTCCGGAGGATTTCCTTGACCTGATGATCGCGGCTCTGGAAGAGGACTATGAGGATATAGCAACCACGGTTGATAACCTTCTCACATTCGTCGTCGCAGGGCACGAGACATCCGCCAATGCGCTGGCCTGGGGATATTATCTTTTGGCGATGTACCCCGAGGTGCAGACGATGATCCGGGACGAGGTTCTGTCCATCTGTCCCGACGGGCCAGTCACCTATGACGATGTTCAGAAAATGGAGCTGTTGAGGGCACATATCAACGAGACGCTGCGCCTTTATCCCTCGGCCGCATTTTTCGCCCGCGATGCCGCAGAAACTCTGACGATCAAGGGCATTAAGTTCAAGAAGGGCGATGCACTCTTCTTTCCGGTCTATTCGCTTCATCGCAACGAACAACTCTGGGAAGATCCGAACCACTATCGGCCGGGCCGGTTTCTGACGAACAAGTTTCCTCGTGGTCAGTTCATACCCTTCGGAGCCGGACCAAGGATTTGTATTGGCGCACAATATGCGGAAACCGAAATCATGGTTCTGATTGCCAGCGTTCTGCGCAAGATCGAATTCTCGTTGACCGATGTTCCCATTCCGCGCCCCGTTCTGACGTTCACGATGCGTCCGGAAGGGCCGATGATCCTGAAGGCAACACCTATCTGAACGGTATTGCGGCAGGTTGGTAATTTGCGCCTGGCCGCAGATGCAACATGACCTGTTCCATCCAATGAAATGCAAACCGCTTAAGGCAGTTCAGGCGGCGCCCGGTGGGCCAGGAATTCAGTGAAAAAGGTGGTTCCGCATCCAATTTCGCTTACATAGTCGATTATGCCGTTATGCGATTCCACAATCTCTTTCGAGATGTTCATTCCCAGACCGCTTCCCGCGGCACGCCGCTGATCGGATGAATCCAACTGGCTGAAGCGACCGAAAACCTTGCTTTCCGCGCCTTCGGGGATTCCGCAGCCGGTGTCCTTCACGTAAATTCTGACCTTGTCGCCGATGCTCTTGCATCCGACGGTTACTGTTCCACCCTCCTTCGAGAACTTCGCCGCGTTTGAAATCATGTTCGCCAAGACCTGCATGAGGCGGGTTTCATCGCCTTCGATCGTTAGCGGGGTATCCTCGGGGCATTCTTCGACAAGGGTTACATTATGCGCGGTTGCATAGCCGACGTTGCTGTTGACCGCTTCATTGACAAGGGCCTGAACGCTCAGGATATCCTTGCGATAGTTCATTTCCCCGGCTTCTATCTTTTGCAGGTCAAGCACATCGTCGATCAGGTTGGACAAGCGTTTGCTGTTTTTCCCAGCCATGTTCAGAAGGCTTTTCATCTTTTCCGGAACCTCGCCCATCACGCCGGAATTCAGAAGATCAAGCGATCCCCGGATCGAAGTGAGTGGCGTGCGAAGTTCGTGGCTGACTGTCGATATGAACTGGGACTTGACGACATAGGCGGCTTTCGTTCGCTCATGTTCCTGTCTGAGTGCCTCTAGTTGGGCCAGGTTTTTACGATAAAGTCTCAGGAAGACGATGGAGCAGTCGATAAGGAAATACATCACGAAGATAACGGTGAAAAAATGCAGCCAAAGCTCGGAATCCAAGCTTGGCCGCGATATCCAGATATCCGAGAATACGATGACCAGAAAGGACAAGCCGTAAATTCCCAACCTGATGCCCAATGCCAGCACAAGCTGATGGTTGTTCATGGCCGCAAATAGGGCCGCTGCGAAAAGAAAGAACAGTGGTGTGAAATGGCCGCCGAGTTCCTGTTTGAAGGCAATGGATACGGCATAGAGACAGATTGCGGCAGAGCTTAGGATCGTGTTGAGCAACACCCATATCAGGCTGGAGTGTATGGCTCGCTTCTGGTTCACGTGCAGCCGTCTTACACGTCTGGCAATCATGATGTCCTGAAGTTCGCAAAACACGATCGTGCAGTAAAATATCGCCGCATTGAGCGGATCAAAGTAAAACGCCGTCAGCAGTGTGGTCGCAAGATAGATCGCCTGCCGCTGCCAGAGCAGCGCGAAGGTTGCCCATGTATAGTCTTTCAGGTTTTGAAGGAGCCTGGCATCGGCCGACTCGACCGTGGCTTTCGGTTGATCAATTCCAGAACGCCTCATGATTTGACCTGTTTAACTCTCTGTTTTCTTTAAGCCGACTAGTGTTGTCGCACGCTCTTGTGGAGGGAATGGGTCTGCTTTCCGGTTAAAGTTTGTCATTCCGTCCGACATGTGTCGAGGCCACACAGATCGAACCGGTGGTCATCCTGCGTTCCCGGCCAGGTTAACAGCGCCGCCTTGCCGTTGATGCGTATCTGCGGCGCGCTTGAACAGGCCATTCGGGCCTTGCGCAAGGCTATCTGCCGGTTACGCTGGCGATCCACTTGCGAAGCCGCGAAACCGGAGCCGGGTCATAGCTTTCGTCAATTTCCGCCTGGTCAATCAGCGCAGGAAGCCTGTCGTGCCTTGCATGCGACCTTTGCTTGCCGCTTCCGTTTATGTCTTTTGGGTCATGCTTTCCCGCAAATTCACTGAACACAATATCCACCTTTCTCAAGCATTGGTGATCAAATTTATTTAGTGACGATCTAATGCCGAGATATGTGCCGGAATATTTTGACGCAATTTGGGCAAGATTGCGCGGATCATGCATAGGTTGTGGAAACAGTATGTTTCAGCGGCAGGTGAAACGCCAGTCAAAGCCGTGACATGGCTTCGCGTGATCAACTGCGCCGGTAGCGAAATACCCCGGTGCCGGTGGCAATAAGCGTGCCGCTGTCGTCGCGGATTTCACCCCTTGCGAAATAGCTGGTCTTGCCGCCCCCGGTGCGCCAGCCTTCGGCGATCAGGGTCGCGCCCTGTGCCTGGGCCAGGTAATTCACCGTCATCGACAGGGTAAGGGCCATCTGCGAACGCTTGGGGTCGCCCGTGTAGCACCCGGCAAACCCCATCGCCGTATCAAGCAGCGTGGCATGGATGCCGCCATGCGGCAGGCCCTGACGGTTCATCAGGTAGGGGTGCAGGGGCAATTCGATGCGCGCATAATCGGGCGTCCAGCCGGTCATGGAAAACCCAAGGTGGGTTTGCAGGGCCGAGGGCGTTTCGATGAGGGTGGGGTCAAGGTCTTGGGTCATGAAATCCCTTTCGCCGCGTCGATCCCCGCGCGGGCAAATTGCGGCACATACTGGCCAAGTTGTAGCCCGCGCTCGGGATCAGAGGCATTGCCATCAAGAGCGCGTTTTTTCACACCTTGCAGGATGGCCGCCATGCGGAAATAGCAAAATGCCAGGTAAAAGCCAAAACTGTCGATGCCATCCAATCCGCGACGGGCGCAATAGCTGTCGATAAACTGCTGATCGCTCCAGAGACCAAGCGCAGCGCGATCAACCCCGGCCAGTCCGCGCCCTTCCCGGGTGGCGGGCATCGACCATTGCATGATCACCGCGGCCAGATCGGCATAGGGGTGGCCGATGGTCGACAGTTCCCAATCGAGCACCGCAAGACAGCGGGGGCCGTCCTTGGCAAATAACAGGTTATCAAGGCGGTAATCGCCATGCACCAGCCTGCGCTGTCCGTCATCGGGGGGGATATTGCCATCCAGCCATCTCATCAGCGCGACCATATCGGGCAGGTCCCCGGTTTGGGTGGCCGTGTATTGCTTTGACCAGCGGTCAACCTGACGGCGGTAATAATTGCCGGTGGGTCCGTAATC
This sequence comes from uncultured Roseovarius sp., assembly GCF_913054395.1. GTDB lineage: Bacteria > Pseudomonadota > Alphaproteobacteria > Rhodobacterales > Rhodobacteraceae > Roseovarius. The sequence continues at coordinate 2,418 of NZ_CAJXIP010000144.1, read as the reverse complement.
CGCAAGGCCCGCCGCCGTGATGTCGACATCATGGATCGCCGCCAGAACGCGGTTCATTTCGTCGATCAGCGCGCCGCGCTCGGGCGGGGTCATGCCGGGCAGGCTCGGGCTGTCAAAGTTGCGGCCCTGCACCTCGTCCATGATGTAAAACGGCGAGCCGATCACGCTGTCGTCTTCGCAGAGGATGTGCATCTTTGCGATAGGCACGTCGCTGCCTTCGAGCGCGCGTTGCACCCGGAATTCCCGCTCGACCGCATGGGCGGATTTGAGCAACACCCCCGGCGGTTTGCGCCGCAGCACGTAATTGCGCGCGGGCGTGTGCAAAAGATATGTCGGGTTGGATTGCCCGCCGCTGAATTTCGTCGCGCTCACCGGTCCGTCGAACCCCGGCAGGTGATCCTTTAGCCACGCGGCGGCGGCATTGGTGTCAAGCCCGGCGCTCATGTGTCGCCCTCTCTCTGATCGGGCAGGACATAGTCGCAAAACCGGTCCCGCAGGGTAAGTTTCGACACCTTGCCGGTGGCGGTGAGCGGCAGCTCATCGACCCAGAGCAGATCGTCGGGCAATTGCCAATGTGCAAAGTGCGCCGCCATATGGGCGTGCAGATCGGCCAGATCCGGGCGATCCTCGCCTGCCGGTACCGCCACCAGAACCGGGCGCTCATCCCATTTCGGGTGGGGCACGGCGATGACCGCACAGGCGGCAATGGCGGGGTGCGCGATGGCGGCGTTTTCCAGGTCGATCGAGCTTATCCATTCGCCGCCCGACTTCACCAGGTCCTTGGTTCGGTCGCGGATCACCAGCATCCCGTCCGGGCCGATCGAGGCCACATCGCCGGTGCCGAACCAGCCCTCGGCGTCCATCGCGGCGCGGCTTGCGGCCTCGTTGTTGAAATAGCCGCTGATCACGGTATTGCCGCGCACATATAGCTCGCCGCTGGCGGTGCCGTCATGGGGCTGGCGCACGCCCTCGTCATCGACGATCTTGAACTCGACCCCGAAAATCCGCCGCCCGGCACTGGCCTTGGCGGTGATCCTGTCGGCCTCGGGGGCATCGTCAAGGGCAGGGGGCAGAACGCCGTGGGTGCCAATCGGGCTCATTTCCGTCATGCCCCAGGCCTGACAAACGGTGACGCCGCGCGCCTCGTACTCTTCGATCATCACGCGCGGCGCGGCCGATCCGCCAACCACCAGATCGCCAAAGCCCTCTGGTGCGCGCGCCTGCGCCTTGATCTCGGCCAATAGCCCGGCCCAGACGGTGGGCACGCCCCAGGCCGAGTAGACCGCCTCGCTATCCATCAGGCGAAACAGGCTTGCGCCATCAAGGGCGGCGCCGGGCATCACCATCGTCATGCCCATAAGCGGCGCAGTATAGGGCAGGCCCCAGGCGTTGACGTGAAACAGCGGCACCACCGGCAAGATCCTCGCCCCGGCCCGAAAGCTGCTGGTTTGCGAAATTGGCACCATCATCGCGTGCAGCAAGGTCGAGCGGTGCGAATAAAGTGCACCCTTGGGATTGCCCGTTGTCCCTGATGTGTAACACAGCCCCGAGGCGGTCTCCTCGGGGAACTCGGGCCAGTCATAGCTTTGCGCTTGTCCGTCAAGCAGCTCTTCATAACAAAGCGCGTCTAGCGTGGTCTCGGGCATATGCGCGCGGTCGGTCAGGATCACGAACCGCAGGTCCGGTGCAAGCTGATCACGAACCGCCTCGATCAGGGGCACAAACGTCGTGTCGATGAACAAAATCCGATCTTCGGCATGGTTGACGATATAGACAAGCTGTTCCTGCGAGAGGCGCGGATTGATCGTGTGACACACCGCCCCTATGGATGAGATGCCGTAATAAAGCTCGAAATGGCGATACCCGTTCCAGGCCAGCGTCGCAATCCGGTCGCTGAACCTGACCCCGAGCGCGTCAAGCGCATGGGCAAGCCGGGCCACCCGCGCAAGCGTTTCGGGATAGGTGGCGCGATGAATGTCGCCTTCTGTGCGCACCGAGATAATCCCCTGATCGCCAAACGCCGTGGCGGCATGGGTCAGGATGTCGATGATCCTGAGCGGCCGGTGCATCATCTGTGCCTGCATGGGGCATCGTCCTGTTGTTTGCTGCGGTTCGGGCGACGGTGCCATGAAACCTGGCAAGGATCAATTGCCGCAGGGGGGCTTGACCTCAGGGCGCGTCGGGCGCATGTGCAGGGCATCCCAACCCGCGCAAAGAGGTCAGCCCATGAGCTTTGATCGTTCCATCAAAATCGCCCCGTCGATCCTGTCGGCGGATTTTGCCAATTTCGGCCAGGAAATTCAGGCGATTGAGGCCGAGGGCGCCGATTGGGTGCATGTCGATGTGATGGACGGGCATTTCGTGCCGAACCTGACCTTTGGCCCGCCGCTCTGTGCCGCCATCCGCCCACATATAAAG